>JBIKSC010000117.1:0-7656 GCA_044348775.1 Flavobacteriales bacterium
GGCGGAATCTGCATGATCAAAAATATTCATCATACCGTGATGCATGGGCAGTCCGGCGCGCATGATGGTGCATAGCATGGGCGTAGCAACCGGCAAGCTAACCTCAGCAACACCCAATGGTGTTGTCACTTCCTGCATGGCATAATCGAAGGACTTCGAAATTTCATAGGCCATGACCTCACCGATTCGTTCGATGTTGCGACGGAAGCGCATGGAATCTTTCTGTATTTGTTCATCGCGAATTTCGCTTATGAACTGATTGAAAATAGAGTTGTGTTTGCTGAGTTCGTGAACCATAGTTGCAATTTAGGGCGGAAGATAGTGGCAAGAAGTGGCCTAACAAATGATAACATAAACAGTGAATGACAACTCACGGCTCTTTTCCGGTGTGGGATTCTATGTATATTCGCGCTTCAGTATGATGAAAGTACTTCTGAAGTCAGCACTGATTTACGACCCTACCTCGGAGCATCACGGAAAAAAACGCGACGTTCTTCTACAGGGAAATCGAGTTGTTTCCATTTCTCCCGAAATCCAAGACACCCGCGCCAGATCTATTCCGGCTAAGAGTTTTTTAGTCAGTCGAGGCTGGACGGATCTAACTGCACGCAGCGGTGAACCGGGCGCGGAATACAAGGAAGACCTGAGCAGTTTAAAAAATGCTGCCCGCCGAGGTGGATATACCCGCGTGGCTATTCTTCCTTCAACCTTGCCGGTGGTTGATAACAAATCAGCCATTCATTTCATCAACAATCATTCAGAGCCATCCATACAACTGTTGCCTATCGGATCCCTTTCTCAAAAAATGGAAGGCAAGCAGCTTGCGGAGATGTTTGATATGCAACAGGCCGGCGCCAAAGCGTTTAGCGACGATCGGGGAACTATCGGCACTGAACTTATGTGCAGAGCTTTGGAATATTCGCGCAACCTCGGAAGCATCATCATGGTTCTGCCTTGGGATCGTGGGCTTAATGGCAACGGACAAATGCATGAGGGCCCTGTGAGTGTATCGCTCGGCATGAAAGGCATTCCCCAGTTAGCCGAGGAAATCAGGGTTCAGCGCGACATCGAGCTGCTTCGCTATTGCGGAGGAAGATTGCATTTCATGCTCATTTCTACTGCTCGCAGCGTAGAGCTGATTCGCAAGGCAAAACGCGATGGGCTTCATGTAAGCTGCGCTGTTGCTGCGCATCAGTTACTCTTCACGGACGAGCATTTAACCGGATTCGACTCCAACTATAAAGTGATTCCACCTTTCCGTAGCAAGGACGATAGAAAGGCGCTCATCTCCGGATTGAAAGACGGAACGATCGATGCCATCGTAAGCGATCATTGTCCGGAAGACGTAGAACATAAGGTGCGTGAATTTGAAGACGCCAATTTTGGCATCAGTTCGATAGAGGCCAGTTTCTGCACAGCCTTCACAGCCTTGGAAAAGCATATGAGCCCCGAGGAAATCATCGAGAAATTCACTACCGGGCCGGAAACCATTCTGGGTCTATCTCCTCAGTCTGTGAGTGAAGGCTCTCATGTCAGCATCTTCAACCCGGAATCAAATACAGAGTTTACTTCTGCTGCATGGATTTCCAAATCGAGGAATAGTCCGGTGATTGGGATGAGTTTGCGGGGAGAAGTGCACTAACGAAGAAGAATGGAGAATGGAGAATGAAAAGCCTTCTCACAATGGTTCTTCATTCTCCTTTCTCCTTTCTCCATTCCTTTTGATTAACCATTTTTCCGAACCCCATATCCCTGTAAACAGGTCCACCTGTTATCTTCGCGGCACTTATGAAGTTTGTGCATCCGGAAATGTTGTGGGGTTTGATTGCGACAGCAGTCCCCATCATCGTGCACCTATTCAACTTTCGGAAATTCAAGAAGGTATACTTCTCGAATGTCGAATTCCTGAAAGAGATTAAACAGGAAACACAAAGCAAACGTAATCTCAAGCATTTGCTCATTCTTGCTGCCCGAATGCTTGCCATCGCTGCGATTGTGCTGGCATTTGCTCAACCCTACATGCCTCAGCCAGGCGCAGTTGAAAAACCGGGTGGAACGGCAGTTTCCATTTACATCGACAATTCGTTCAGCATGCAAGGAGCCGGCAAAGACGGCATTATGCTCGATTTGGCAAAGAACAAAGCGCTGGAAATTGTGGAGTCCTTCGCGGCTTCTGATAAATTTCAACTTCTCACCGGCGACTTCGAAGGAAGGCACCAGCGCTTGGTCAGCAAAGAGGAAATGACCTCACTGATTCAAGAAGTCGCACTTTCAGCCGCTAGCCGCAAACTCAGCGAGGTTGTAACACGCCAGCGCGACGCCTTGATTACATCCGGACTTGAAAAGCGTCATGCATTTCTTCTCACCGATCTGCAAGCTTCCGTTACCGATATCGATGCTGTGGCTAACGACACCACAATGCGTTTAACAGTTGTTCCCGAGTTGCCCGAGATTAAGGGAAATGTTTTCATTGATTCCGTCTGGTTTGAAACACCGGTGCGTCAATTGAATCAGCCTGAAATTATGCATGCTCGCGTAGTGAATACCGGCAGTGAGGATATAGAGGCCATACCACTGCAACTGACCATTAACGGTTCGCAGAAAAGCGTTGCCAGTGCTGCTATTCCGGCACTATCAAACAGCACCATTGATATCACCTATACGAATACCGAGGCCGGTTTCAAGCATTGCTCCTTGACGATTAACGACATATCCATCACCAACGATGACGCCTATTATTTCAGTTACTCCGTGGCCGAGCGGATTCGCGTGTTGGAAATAGTTGGCGGAAACGCAGCAACTCAGGCCGTGAAAGCTGTTTTCTCTGATGATCCATTTTACGAGTGGACTAGTTTGAATGAAAGTGCCATCGATTACAGTCAATTCACCGGAATGAACTTCATTGTCATCAACCAACTACGCGGCCTATCGAGCGGTTTGGTTTCCGAGTTAAACAAATTCATGGAATCGGGCGGCAGCGTGCTTGTAATACCGGCGTCAGAAATCACGTTGAACGAATACAACAGTGCTCTAGCTAATTGGAAATCGGGGCAGATCGGTGGGAAATCGGCCGTTGCTTCGGTGGTTTCGAGTGTCAACTACGAGCACTTTATTTTCAAGGAGGCCTTCAAACAATCAGCGGGTAACATCGATTTACCGGCTGCAAATACCTATTACAGCTTGGCTCTCAGCTCGGGCCAATGGGCCGAGCCAATGCTAACGTTGCAGAACGGGAGTCCGTTTTTGGTTTCATCATCCATAGGTCATGGTCGACTGTATTTCTCATGCGTTTCACTCTCTACGGATGAAACCAACTTTACACAGCACGCATTTTTTCCGGCCTCTCTCATTCGCATGGCTGAGTATTCCCAACCTACAGCACAATTAAGCTATACGCTTGGGCGAGAAGAGGCTATTGTTTTGCGAAACATACAACTAGCAGGTGAAGAGACCTTTAGGCTTCAAAACATTTCTACCAATTCGGAAGTGATTCCCGAGCATCGGAATGCCGGAAATCAGGTCGAGGTTTTTGTGCACAGCGATTTAGGTGTTGCAGGTAATTACACGTTGCGTTGGGGCACCAATACAGTGGAGCCATTAGCATTTAATTATGACCGAGCTGAATCGTACAATCTAACAATGGCTGTCGATGCCTTTAAAGAGAAAATCGCAGATCTTCAATTTGCCAATTGGTCTGTATTAGAAGGCGATATCGAGTCAGTTTCAGCCGGTGCAAGCTCTATTGACGACACTCATAAATACTGGCTGAGCCTTATTGTTTGGGCTCTCATCTTTCTGGCTATCGAGATTTTGCTTATTAAATTCTGGCGTTGAGAAACTCCTCTTTTTAGCTTGTTGAAACTGTATTCGTCAGAGAGTCTTCCTCTTATCTTCGGCGCATCTAAAAATTGGAAGAAGTATGATGAATATTCCCATGGTCGACTTAAAGACCCAGTACAATCGAGTAAAAAACGAGATTGACCAAGCCATTTTAAACGTTGTAGAAAATACTGCCTTCATCAATGGTCCGGCTGTAAAAGAATTTCAGACAGGATTGGAGCAGTATATGGGCGTGAAGCACGTTATTCCATGTGCAAATGGCACCGACGCACTTCAGATAGCCATGATGGCATTGGACTTAAAACCCGGCGATGAAGTAATTACGACCTCATTCACCTTCGTTGCGACAGTAGAAGTAATTGCATTGTTACAATTGGTGCCAGTGTTGGTCGACGCATTGCCCGGTACGTACAACATCGACCCTGTTGCTTTGGAAAAAGCGATTACGCCCAAAACCAAAGCGATTGTTCCCGTGCATCTTTTCGGACAATGTGCGGATATGGAATCGATCATGGCCATTGCCGAAAAGCACAACCTATATGTGATAGAGGATAACTGTCAAGCCATTGGCGCCTACTACACCTTCAGCGATGGAACGCGCAAGCAAGCGGGCACTATAGGTAATGTGGGAACAACCAGCTTCTTCCCTTCGAAGAATCTTGGCTGCTACGGTGATGGTGGCGCTATGTTTACCAATGACGATACACTGGCCGAAAAGCTTCGCATGATTTCGAACCACGGTATGAAGGTTCGTTATTACCACGACAGCATTGGGGTAAACTCGCGCCTCGACACTATCCAAGCAGCTGTTTTGAATGTGAAGCTCGCACAGCTGGACACTTACATTGCCAACCGTCAAAGTGCAGCGGCCTATTACGACAAGGCATTTGCCAACCATCCGAACATCACCATACCCGCGCGCGATCCTAAAAGCACGCACGTGTTTCACCAATATACACTTGTGCTCAATGGCGTTGACCGCAGCGCACTTCAAGCCAAATTGCAAGAGAAAGGGATATCATCAATGGTATATTACCCAGTGCCTATGCACATGCAGAAGGCCTATATGGATGATCGCTACAAAGAAGGCGACTTCCCGGTAACAGAAACGTTATCGCACAATGTGATGTCTCTTCCTATGCACACCGAGTTGACGGACGAGCAGTTGGCGTATATTGTGGAAGGCGTAATTGAAGCAATAATCGAAAAGGAATAAAGGAGAAAGGGTAAAGTATAAAGGGTAAGGTAGCCATAAACTTTGAACCTTTTGCTGCACAATGCTTACCCTTCCCCTCATACTTTCCCGCTTATACCTCACCCCTCATACCTTATACCTTACCCCTTATAACACAAACCTTCCACGATGTTCACCCTCGAAGCCCGTCACATCAATAAATCCTATGCGAAACACAAGGCGCTGAACGACGTGAGCATAGCAGTTCCCGAGCACAGTGTGTTTGGTTTACTGGGCCCGAATGGTGCCGGAAAAACCTCGCTCATTCGCATCATCAATCAAATTACCGGACCGGATCAAGGAGAAGTATTGTTCAACGGTCAGCCGCTGCAGCCCGGTGATGTAGAGCATATCGGCTACCTGCCTGAGGAACGCGGTCTTTACAAAAAAATGAAGGTGGGTGAGCAGTGCATGTATCTCGCCCAATTGAAAGGGCTTTCAGCACGCGAGTCACGCGCACGATTGAAAGAATGGTTCGAGCGCTTTGAAATAACCAATTGGTGGGATAAGAAAGTGGAAGACCTTTCTAAGGGAATGGCACAAAAGGTTCAGTTCATCACCACTGTTTTACACAAGCCTAAACTGCTTATTCTCGATGAACCCTTCAGTGGCTTCGACCCCATCAATGCAGAATTGATACGTACCGAAATGCTACGCTTGAAAGACGAAGGCGCGACCATTATACTATCTACTCACGACATGGGAAGTGTGGAATCGCTTTGCGACAACATTGCACTCATCAATCGATCGCAGGTAATACTGGAAGGGTCGGTAAAGGATATTAAGTCACGCTTTCGCACTCAGACCTACCGCGTCGATTTCGAAGGAGCGGCTATGGATATTGGCATTGGCTTATGGGCGCAGTTCGAACTAATTCGCACCGTGCATAATTCAGACGAATCGTTTGCAGAAATAAAACTGCTTCAAGGTAAATCGCTCAACGACTTATTGCAGGCCTTGCTGCCACATGTGCACATTCATGCCGTGAATGAAATCGTTCCGGACATGGAGCAAATTTTTATACAAGCCGTTCAACAATTCAATGCCAGCCATGAATAAGACACTCCTCATCGTTCAGCGAGAATACTTGAGTAAGGTCAAGAAGAAAAGCTTCTTGATCATGACAATTTTAGGTCCGCTCATTTTTGGTGGACTCATAGTCGGAGTTGCATTACTTGCAGCCAACGACACAACTCATCAGCACGTTTTGCTTGCCGATGATTTGGGCTATCTGCTCGAAGATGAAATACTGGTTTACCAGCAAGCCGGAGTGGAGCGTCCACGTTTTCGCAATACAGAAAAACTCACGTACGATTTTCGCAAAGGAACGGTAGATCCAACGGCAGAGTTGGAATCAGGCATTTATACCGCTGTAGTAAAACTTTCGGCCGTTTCTTATACCGATGGAAAAGTTGAAATGTTTGCGGAGAAAACACCGAGCATGTCCATACAGAACCGTGTGGCCGGCGACATTGAAGATGCGCTGGAGTTGTATCGAGCCAAGAAAAACAATATCACAATCGAAACCTATAAGAGCATCCGTCAGTCGGTCGACATCAACGTAATCAAACCGAGTGCTGGCGACAAAGAAGACCTTACATCGGTGAAAGCGATGATTGGTTTTGGGTTTGCGCTCATCATTTACTTCTTCATATTCTTCTATGGCGTTCAAGTGATGAGAGGTGTGATGGAAGAAAAGACAAACCGCATTGTAGAGGTCATCATATCGAGTGTAAAACCCTTCCAATTGATGATGGGAAAAATCATAGGTATTGGGTTGGTTGGGCTCACCCAGTTTTTGATTTGGGTAGGACTCACTGCAGCGATATCGGCCTTTGGTGTTGGTGCTTTGCAAAAGCAATTGCTCGACAAGCAAAAGGAACAACTCGCCATGATTGAAACAGGCGGCACCATCGAAGCTCAAAACATGACAGACGAAAGTGATGCCGGTGCAATGCAAGCTGAGTTACTGGCAGTCATTAATGAGGTAGCATGGGTTGATGTAATTGTTTCGTTTCTCATCTTCTTCGTGTGTGGTTATCTGCTTTACGCATCCCTTTTCGCAGCCATCGGCGCAAGTGTCGACAACGAGACCGACACGCAACAATTCATGATGCCCGTTACCTTGCCATTGGTGTTTGGTTACATCGTGTCGACTATGATGATTGAAAATCCGGAGAGCAGTATTGGTGAAATTTTCGCCATTGTGCCCCTCACCTCGCCTATTGTCATGATGGTAAAAACTGCCATTGGTGTTTCGATTGGACTAAAGCTCCTTTCTATCACTGTGCTAGTTGCAAGCATCTTTTTCTTCGTTTGGCTCGCTGCTAAAATTTACCGTGTGGGTATTTTGATGTATGGCAAGAAGCCGTCGTACAAAGAGTTGTGGAAATGGTTGAGGTATTAGGGACTGGGGAGTGAGGACTAGTTATTAGGTATTAGGGGTTAGGTATTGCGATAGGATGGCGCGCTGCAGCCGGGTGTAGTACTCAGTATTCAGTACCCAGTATTCAGTACCCAGTACCCAGTATTCAGTACCCAATATTCAGTAACATTTAAATGTCCCGATTCAAATGCGCCGC
>JBIKSC010000118.1:0-7626 GCA_044348775.1 Flavobacteriales bacterium
ACCAAGAACAAATGGAGCTATTATGCTTTCGCTCAGCAACGTCGGGGTAATGGCTGGCGTGAGAATGGAAAGTTTGACTCCAAGTCTATTTATGGTAGTGTGGAATACAGACACAGTTCGAACCTTCTTATCGGATTCAACATTACACATTCCCAGTTCTTGAGTCAACAACCGGGAGGTCTGACGGATGAGCAGTTCAAGCTTGACTGGCGTAGCAGCTCACGCTCAAGAAACTGGTTGCAAGTGCCGTGGAATGTTGCTTCCGTTTACACAAAGGTTCGTACCTCCAAACACTCACTGCTGGATGTTAAACTGTTCGGTGTAATAGCCGACCGCTCAAGCGTGGGATTCATGAAGTCTATAGATGTATTGGACACTATCAATACATCAACTGATGCCTACAATGCAAGAAAATTGGACATCGACGAATATCAAACATGGGGAGCAGAGTTGCGCTGGTTATTGGAGTATACGTTGTTTGGAAGAGAACACCGGCTCGCCGCTGGAGCTCGCTATTCCGATGCTCATACCCATCGTCGAAACGACGGCACAGGTTCCACAGGACCTCAGTTTGATGACGAACTGGCACAAGGTGATTTCGGAAAGAACCTCTTTTTTGATAATGTCAATACAGCGGCATATGTCGAAAATACGTTTCACCTCGGAGATCGGTTCACCATAACGCCGGCGGTGCGAATGGAAAATCTAACAAGCACAGCTCGGGGTTACATTTCTCTTACGCAAGGTGATTTTGAACCCTTGCAACAGAAACGTTCATTTGCTCTTGCCGGCGTAGGTTTTCAATACGAATGGAATCAAATGAACTTGTATGCAAATGTGAGCCAAGCTTTTCGCCCGGTAACCTATGGCGACTTTACCCCTTCGTCCACGACTGATGTGATTGATCCTAACTTGAAGGACGCGTCCGGATATAATGCAGAGTTGGGTTTTCGTGGCTCGCATAGAAGCTGGTTGAATTTTGATGCCGGATTATTTTATCTGTTCTATGATAATCGCATTGGAACGTTGCAACGCGAAGGTGTGAACTTCAAAACCAACATTGGAACCAGCGAAAGCAAAGGCGCTGAAGTTTACGTCGAGATTAATCCAATCAAAATGTTGATCGCCCAGCCGCGATATGGTTCTTTGAGTTTGTTCGTATCAGGAACCATTATGGATGCAAGATATATTCGCTGGGATAATCCAACAATCGCAGACGACCCTTTGAAGTCTATTGCGAACAAGCGGCTGGAATATGCACCGGAGCATGTTTGGCGCTCGGGGTTAACCTATAATGTCAGTGAGTTCAGTGCGTCCGTTCAATGGAGTTTTGTGGACGCTGTTTATACGGATGCAACGAATACAGAATTACCAACTTCGAACGCTCAGGCGGGAATTCTGGATGCATATGAACTGTGGGACGTATCACTTAAATACGGGTTTATGAAATCGTTTTTCATACAAGCTAGCATTAACAATATGTTCGATACGCGCTACGCCACGCGCCGTGCAGGTGGTTATCCCGGCCCCGGTTTGTTGCCGGGTAATGGACGCTCCGTCGTCTTGACACTCGGTCTCAATTTGTAAGCTCGAGTTTTTTTTGCGGTGGAATCCGTTTTGTGATATCTTGCTCTATCTAATTTGCTTGATCATGAGACTATTCCTCTGTTTACTCAGCTTATGTTCTTTTACATCACGAGCACAAGTCGTTGAGTTTTGGTCCGAAAACTTTGGCTCCGGCTGCAATACAGGAACTCTGGCAAGCGATTACTTCTCATTCACCAATGGTCCGTGGACAGTGACGGAGACAGGGGCAAATGCTGACGTTGCCAACGCCTGGTTTGTTTCGGCGGCTGAAAACGGAAACGCCGCAGGCCAATGCGGTACCGGTTGCGGAAGTGATCCGACACTCCATATTGGAGCGAATAATTCATTTTTAGGAACCGATTTAGGAGCTTCTTATTATGAAGGCTTGGAAGCTTTCTGTGATATTCTCGGTTGTGGTGGTACCGACAAACGCATCGAATCTGGTGTTGTGGACTGCAGCATATTCATCAACAACACCATTTCATTCTTGTATATCGAAGGTGGTAACGCTCTGGACAATGCTACCCTTTGGTATTACGATGGTTTCAGCTGGTCACTTTTAAGCGATTTACCTAAAACGCCGATTTGTCCCAATGGTCAGGGACAATGGACTTCTTTCTCATTTCCGCTTCCATCGAGCTCCAATAACAATTCAAATGTGAGATTCGCATTCCGTTGGCAAAACAACGACGATGGCGAGGCGCTCGATCCGAGTTTTGCGGTCGACGATATCAGTATCTCAGGCGAGTTTGGTGAAGACGCTACTCCACCCAGCATTGTATGCCCCAATGATACCATCATCTACACCGAGGATTATTGCTATTTCTTGGGCGATTTTGAAAGCCTTTCACAGGTAGACGACAACCTTGATTTGTTCCCTGAAATTGTGCAGTCGCCTGCGGTTGAAACTCTGATGGCTCCCGGGAATCACATCATTACGGTTACCACAACCGATTATTCGGGTAATAGTACTTCCTGCTCGTTTAACCTAACGCTAATCGACGATGATGCTCCCGTATTTGAATGCCCTGCTGCGATAACGGTGGACGCTCCCGCCGGAACTACAGAGATGGAGGTTCTTTTACCGAATCCAATCGTAACCGATAACTGTGAAATCCCGGTTCTAACCAATAACATCAATGGCAGTAATCCGGCTTCCGGAATGTTTCCTGTGGGGAATACGTTGGTGGTCTATTCAGCTTCGGATTCCAGCGGAAACAATGCGTTGTGCCAAGTCCTTGTAACGGTTTCTAGTTCTCTGCAGGATTGCTGCTTGGGCGATCTGAATTGCGATGGGGCCATAAGTGTTGCGGATTTACTCATACTGATTGGTCAGTTCTCTTGCGTAGGCCAAGCATGCTTTGCCGATCTCGATGAAGACCAGGTAGTGGGAGTTTCTGATTTGCAGCTGTTCAATAGCCTCTACGGAACTTTTTGTCCGGAGTAATATCCGTTTTCTTGCCTACATTTGCGCGAATTTATTAGTGATAAATTCCTCGTACATGTCTTATTTCCAAGATAAATTCGTGGGTGAAGGTC
Source organism: Flavobacteriales bacterium (assembly GCA_044348775.1). Taxonomy (GTDB): domain Bacteria; phylum Bacteroidota; class Bacteroidia; order Flavobacteriales_D; family Sanyastnellaceae; genus JAIBBG01. Next base: position 3,127 of record JBIKSC010000118.1, read on the forward strand.
TTACCTACGATGATGTGCTCCTCGTTCCGGCCTATTCCGAAATACTTCCTCGTGAAGTGTCTGTGCGCTCGCGCTTCTCCCGAAATATCGTGCTCAATGCGCCTGTTGTTTCGGCCGCGATGGATACTGTAACTGAATCTGAAATGGCCATTGCTATGGCTCGAGAAGGAGGAATCGGGGTCATTCATAAAAACATGAGTATTGAAGCGCAAGCAGCTCTGGTTAGAAAGGTGAAGAGATCGGAAAGTGGAATGATCCAGGACCCGGTGACGCTCGATGAGCATGCTCTAGTGGCAGACGCACTTAAATTAATGGCTGAGCATCGAATTGGTGGTATACCCGTCACAAATAATGATGGCGTTCTCATTGGTATCGTGACCAACCGTGATTTGCGTTTTGAAAAGGATTTAACCAAGCCGATTGCTCAAATAATGACGAAGCAGGGCTTGATTACAACCGACAAGCCGAACGATTTACTCTCGGCAGAAGCAATACTTCAGCAGAGTAAAATTGAAAAACTTCCGGTCGTTGATGCAACGGGAAAGCTCATCGGACTCATTACTTATAAGGATATCCTGAAGTTAAAGAAATACCCGAACTCATGTAAAGACAAATTAGGGCGTTTGAGGGTCGCTGCGGCGGTAGGTGTTACTGCCGATACTCTCCAGCGCGCGGATGCGTTGGTTAAGGCAGGTGTTGATGCTATTATCATCGATACAGCCCATGGACACTCCAAAGGTGTTATTTCTATGCTCAAGGAAGTGAAGAAAGCCTATGGCGACCGTGTGGATGTGGTAGTTGGCAACATTGCCACTGTGGAAGCAGCCAATGCGCTGGTTGCCGCCGGTGCTGATGCAGTTAAAGTTGGAATTGGACCCGGTTCAATATGCACTACGCGTGTAATTGCAGGTGTGGGTGTGCCTCAATTAACCGCTGTCATGGATGTGGCACATGGAATCTCTGACAAAGATGTTCCGGTTATTGCCGACGGAGGAATTCGTTTCACAGGAGATATCGTGAAGGCCTTGGCAGGAGGAGCTTCTTCCATTATGGTGGGTTCTATGCTGGCAGGCACAGAGGAAAGCCCGGGTGATACCATCATCTATGAGGGGCGCCGATTTAAATCATACAGGGGCATGGGTTCGGTTGAGGCCATGCAACAGGGTTCCAAAGACCGGTATTTCCAAGACGCGGAAGACGACATCAAGAAACTCGTGCCCGAAGGAATTTCTGGTCGAGTGCCCTACAAGGGAACCGTGCAGGAAATTATGTACCAGATTGTGGGTGGTTTGCGCGCCGGCATGGGCTATTGCGGAGCTGCAGACTTGATGAAGCTTCAGACTGCGAAATTCATCCGAATCACAAGCGCAGGTGTCAAGGAAAGCCATCCGCACGATGTGTTTATCAGCCGCGAAGCGCCCAACTACAGTCTCAAGTAGTGAAAGGGTACTTTTTTCGTTTAACGCTCTTTCACAGCTAGTGAGGTTGTTGATTTCACCGCTTGGGGTCTTACATTTGCGGCCGCTCCCGATAACAGGGACAGTTACCAATGAATCTAATTAACCCGATCATGAAGGTGAAATCAATTGCTTTTGTATTCGCATTCTTTTTTTCGTTTTCGGCTTTTGCGCAAGACAAAAACGCCGCAGTGCTAGTTGTCGATGGCGAACCAACGTCACTCGAAGAATTTGAAAACATTTTCAGAAAGAACAATCGCGACTCTGTGATTACTGCTCAATCGCTTGATGAGTACATGGAGCTTTTTATCAATTTTAAACTCAAGGTTAAAGAAGCTCGCGAGGCCGGATTGGATACCGTTAAGAAGTTTAAAACTGAATTGGATGGATATCGAGCGCAGCTGGCACGCCCATATTTAACGGATGCAGATAAGCTGAACGATCTGGTGAAGGAAGCCTATGAAAATTACAAACAAGAAGTGCATGCAGCCCACATTCTGGTGAAGGTGGATGCCAATGCTTCACCTGCCGATACTGCAAAAGCCTATGCGAAAATTCTAGCTATCCGCGAGCGTATAACCAAAGGAGAAGAATTTACTGCACTTGCTAAGGCTACCAGTGAAGATCCTAGCGCAAAAGAGAATGCAGGTGATTTAGGTTACTTCACCGCTTTTCAAATGGTTTATCCTTTCGAAAAGGCGGCCTATCAAACCAAGGTGGGAGAAGTATCCACACCAATCAGAACTCGCTATGGATATCACCTCATCTATGTTTACGACAAACGTCCGGCACGCGGCGAAATACACGCGGCTCATATCGTCGTAAAGCCGAAGTCAGAAGAGAACAGCGAAGCAAATGCGGAGGCTAAGATTCAGGAAATCTACCAAAAGTTGCTTTCGGGTGAATCAACCTTTGAAGAGCTGGCAAGCAAATACAGCGACGACCCCACTTCGGCTAAAAAGGGTGGAGAATTACCCTGGTTCGGAACGGGTAAAATGGTACTCGAGTTTGAAGATGCAGCTTTTGCACTCAAGAATAACGGCGAGTACTCGATGCCGTTTAAAACAGCTTTCGGATGGCACATTGTGAAACGCCTGGAATACAAGCAGCTCGCGTCTTTTGAATCAATGGAGAAGGAAATAAAGAATAAAGTTTCTAAAGACAGCAGAGCCGAACAAACTAAGAAATCATTTATCGAGAAGTTGAAGAAGGAGTATAACTACACCATCGATGATGTCGAGTTGAGCAAGCTCATCGAAAAGGCTGACTCCAACGCTTATGAAGGAAAACTCTACGTCAATAAAAAATCACTTGAGAAGCCTCTTATTAAAATGAATGGCCTCACAATTACTGTCAATGAGTTCAACGAACATATGCGCTCGAAGGGTCGCTCAAAACCAACCATGAGTCCGGGTGATTACATTCGAGTCTCAGCCAATAAGCTGGGCGAGGATAAGTTGTTGCAGATCGAAGATGCTAAGCTCGAGGAGAAGTATACCCCTTTCCGCTTGCTTATGAAAGAGTATCGCGAAGGAATTCTACTATTCGAAATGACAGATCAAATGGTCTGGTCCAAGGCAGTAAAAGACACCGCAGGTCTTTCCGCCTACTACGACTCTAACAAAGAGAAGTTTATGTGGCCCGAGCGCGCATCGGCTACCATATTCACTTGCTCCAATCCGGATATCGCCAAGAAGGTGCGCAAAATGCTCAAGGATGGAAAAGACAAGTCTGCTATTGCAGGTGAGCTCAATAAAGAATCGCAATTGAATCTGCAGGTCCAAGAGGGAGTTTATGCGAAGGAAGACAACGCTCTTTTGTCGAAGGCCGCTTGGAATTTAGGCCTTAGTGCAGACATCCCGGATAATGATCAGATTGTAATCATACAGTTCAAGGAAATTATTCCTCCTTCCGTGAAAAAACTGGATGAGGCTCGCGGAATGATCACATCTGAGTATCAAACTTACCTCGAACAGGAGTGGATTGCCTCTATGCGCAAGGAACACAAATTCACGGTAAATAGCGAGATATTGCATTCAATCAAGTAATGAGAATATTCCCCGTTTTTTTATCGTTAATCGCATGCTCCCTTGCAGCGTGTGAATGGGGTAACGATCGTGCGGAACTCATCGCGGAAATAGGCGGAAAGCAACTAACATGGAAGGAAGTTTCGGACGTCGTACCGGATAATTCAACAGCCGAGGATAGTGCTTCGCTTGCCGATCATTACATAAACGACTGGATTACGAAACAACTAATTATTTCGAAGGCAGAGTCAAGCCTTCCCGATGAGTTGAAGTCATTTGAAGAAATGATCGAAAACTACAGAAGTTCCTTGCTGATATACGCTTTCGAACAGGAATGGGTGCGCCAAAAATTGGACACCATCGTTTCTGATCAGGAGATAGAGCAGTACTACAACGATAACGAAAAGAACTTCCAGCTGAAAGATTACATCCTGAAGGTGAAGTTTACGGCCATCGCAGCGGATAGCAAGCAGATAGGCGCATTGAAAAAAGTCTTCAATTCAACCAAGCCTGAAGATCTGGTCAAATGGCAGCAACTCTGTGTCGACATAGGTGCAAGCTATTACTTCAATGAAGAGGAATGGATGAAGTGGGATGAGTTCATCAAACAAATACCGCTCGAAGTTTATGATATCGAGGGCTTTCTTAAAAAGAAAAACACCATTGAATTTGAGAAGGACAACAATCTGTATCTGATCTCAATAACCGATTACCAGCTAGCCGGTAGCAGGTCTCCGCTCAGTTTCGAGAGCGAAAAGATTCGCGCGATGATTGTCAATAAAAGAAAGCTTACATTGCTCGATACAATGCGCAAGGATATCTACGCTAAAGCGCAGCAAGATGGTGAAATAAAATTATACTATTCAAAGCAATGAGGTGGAGTGTAATCCTGGTGTTTTTTATCTGCGCTTCGCAGGCAATCGCTCAACCCGGAAAAGTGGTGGATCGCATTATTGGTGTGGTCGGTAATGAGATAATTCTGCAGAGTGATCTTGAGTCGTCGGTGCTTGAAATGA
>JBIKSC010000008.1:0-24398 GCA_044348775.1 Flavobacteriales bacterium
TGACCGTATGACCGCCACAATTGCTGTGAAAAGCCGCGGTTATCAGGTTTATCTCATGGTCGACAATGACAATGTCTTCTGTCGCTTTAGCAGCTTGTATTGCTAAGGGTTCGTTGCGTGGTTTGCCATGATAAACTTGACAATGCGTGCCATCACAAATCTCATAACCCGAGTCGAGGTGTCGTGTTCGATTATTCAACGCATAAGTTCTGCTGATGACCGCCTGTACCTTATAGTATTCTAATTCGTTGCCAGCGCCGCTTTCTGCTTCGATAACGCCTGCAACGTAGTCTTCGATGTCGATGCGATTTACCAATTGCAGATGTCCGTTGATGCTGAACGCAAACATGTCGCCGCGATAAACTCGATTGGTTGGTTTTTGCCCTGCGGGTTGTGCTTTGAACTCTCCGGTCTTTTCCGAATTCCAGGTTAACTTTTTAAAGCCTGCGTAGTTTTTTCCTGAGTAAAAAATGTTCACTTTACCACTAATAGCGGTGATGTCGGCGGTTTGTCCTTTCGAGATTGTGAAGAGAAGTTTATCATCACCCAACACCTGGTAGTTGCCTTCAGTTGGACTTATGCCGCAGCGCAAATAATTCGATTGGCAGTGCATCCCAATTAAAATCGGATCAGCCCATGTTGAAAGCCGACAAAGCAACAGGAAAAACACGAAGAACCACTTCATCATGGTGGCAAATTACGAGCGAGCTTGCCGGGAGACTGAAAAGGATTCGATAATTTTCAACATCGAGTTGGCAGTTCTGTCAGAGGCTCCTTGTCCACCTAGCGCGTCGTGCAGCTCTCGATAGTCCAATTGCAATTGTTTAATTGTTGGTTTACTGAAGAGTAATTCCCGGAGGTGTTTTTCAAGATTTTTTGGCGTTAAATCGTGCTGAATAAGCTCAGTGACAGCAGCGCGATTCAAAATGAGATTAACGAGCGATATGTATCGAATCTTGACCAGTTTTTTCGCGATGGCGTAAGATATGGACGAGCCCTTGTAACAGACCACTTGCGGAACTTGATAAATGCCCGCTTCTAACGTTGCTGTTCCGCTTGTAACAAGGCCTGCATCGGCATGTCGCAAAATTTCAGATGTTTTTCCGAAAAGGATTGTCAGGTTTTTTCCTTGCGCAACCGATAAATAGAACGATTCTGTTTGCGAAGGTGCTCCGGCAACAACAAATTGGTATTCCGGAAAACGCTCTGTTACCTCGAGCATAATCGGAAGCATTGTTTTGATTTCTTGTTTGCGGCTTCCGGGTAAAAGGGCAACGATGGGTTTTTGATTGAGCTTATTGTTGCGCTTGAAATCTTCTTTTGTCTCCGAGCTAGTGCTTATTTGATCCAGCAGCGGATGACCAACGAAGGTCACCGGCATATGATGCTTTTCGAAGTATTCTTTTTCGAAAGGGAGCACTACAAAAAGATGATGAATGTGCTTCCGCATAGCATGGATGCGGCTCTCCTTCCAGGCCCAAACTTGCGGTGCGATATAATAGAGTACCGGGATTTTTTGTTCGTGCGCCCAGCGTGCAATGCGCAAATTGAATCCGGGATAATCAATCAATATCAATGCATCAGGCCGGTAGCCTGTGATATCATTTTTGCAAAAACGGATGTTACCGAGAATGGTCCGGATATTCAGCAAAACCTCGTAAAAACCCATGAAAGCAAGGTCACGATAATGCTTGACAATCTGCGCTCCTGCGCTTTCCATAAGATCACCACCCCAAGCGCGTATATCGAGCGAGTCATGTCGAGCACGGAGAGCTTTTATCAGGTTACTCCCGTGTAGGTCGCCACTCGCTTCTCCTGCTATAATGTATAGTTTCAAGGTAGATGAGGTGTTTAATACAGCCATGCAATGACGGCAACAGAAATCACTAAATCGATAATAAGGCCTTTACAGAACTCTTCATAGCCTCTCTTGATTAGCACGAAGAACAGAATCACATTTGCAAGCATAGAGAAGGAAATGATCCTGCTTTGAAAATCCTGAAGAGCTGAGCCTAGAAATACATCCATGACGAATTCTGTAAAAAGAATTTCATTGTACCAAGAAAAACCTAAACCGAAAATACAGAAGCCTAATAAGGCACCTACGATACCTCCAATGATACCGTAACCCACATGATTCAGTGATTTTCCTTTCATAGATTCCATTTTTTTAAGTCATTCATGGCTTGGTATGCGGTAAGGTCGAAGTGCACGGGAACTACGGACACAAAATGATTTGCAAGCGCAATTTCATCTGTTTCCATTCCTTCGTCCATCAGCTTAAACTCGCCGGTGAGCCAGTAGTAGGGCTTTCCGAATGGGTCTGTCCGGACATCGAAATTATCTTCCCAGTAACCTTTTGCTTGATGACAGATGCGAATACCGGCAATAGAAGATGGTATGCCTTTCGGAATGTTCACGTTCAAACACGTTCCATTGGGAATTCCATTTTCAAGTGCTGCTGCTACAATTTTCGAAACGACTTGTTGCGATGCTTCGAAATCTGCGTCGGCGCTGTGATCGAGCAATGAAAATCCGATTGAAGGTATGCCTTCCACAGCGCCTTCTACAGCTGCCGACATAGTGCCGCTGTAGATGACGTTGATGCTCGAGTTCGATCCATGATTAATGCCTGATACTACAAGATCCGGTTTGCGGTGCATGACCTTGTAAATGGCAAGCTTGACGCAATCCACCGGAGTACCGCTGCAAGCAAAAGCAGCCTGAACAGGAAGGTCATATTTCAATGGATGCAATCGAAGTAGATTATTGATGGTAACAGCGTGCCCCATTCCCGACTGTGGTTTGTCGGGCGCTACAACTACAACGTCACCAAAGGGCAAAACCGCTTCCGTTAATGCCAAAATACCTTTAGAGTAAACCCCATCATCGTTGGTTACGAGTATGAGTGGCCGTGTTTGGGCTGTATTCATATGGCAAACATACAGCCGTAAAGACTGTCTTATGACTTATAGCAATTTACGGACTTACCGTCATTTTTTGTCATTATCGGGTTAAATTCGCCTCATTCTCAGGTTGAAATGATTCGCAAGAAGAAAATTGTTATTGTTGAGGACCATCTCATCATCCAAGAATTGCACAAGCAGTATGTGGAGGATTTGGGTCATGAAGTTGTTGCTTGCTTTACAACCGGAGAGGATGCTATTCATTTTTTTCAAGATAGTTCGGCAGATTTGGTTCTCATGGACATTCGTCTGGAGGATGCCATGGATGGAATTGAGGTGACCAAGCGAATACAGGAGCTTAAACCGGTTCCGGTGGTTTATATCACGGGCAATACGGAGGACTCTAATTTCCGAAGGGCTATGGAAACGAGCATGGCAGGATTTATTTCAAAGCCTGTTTCGCAAAGTGAGCTTGAGAATGTAATCGACTCACTCAACGATTTAACGAGTTCTATTATCTACGCTGAGAAGATCCAGAAGGCTATTTTTCCTCAGCGAAAGGACTTCGATGCGGTATTCGAAAGCGTTGTCCATATCAACAGGCCCATGCATATCATTGGTGGTGACTTCCCTTTTCTTCAGCATTTTCCGGAACAGGGAATTGTTGTTGGTGGCCTGGGCGACTGCACCGGACATGGTATACCGGCGGCTCTGCTTTCTGTGCTGTGTCACGAAATCATTTCCAATATCGTCAGGCGCACGCAGGTTCTCAAAGAAATTGCTCGAGACCTCAATACGTCTTTGATCAACAACCTGGCGAAAATGAACAATTCCGATGGAGTCAATGACAGCCTCGATTTGATTGTTTTTAAATTGGACATCGCATCTCAAAGTATGGAAATTATCGGCTTCAAGATGGGATTTGTTCATTGGAAATCGAAAGAGTCGAACTTGCACTACCACAAGTTTAAAGGGCGACCATTGGGAGCGCCTATGAATGATCAGGATATGCAAGTTGTACAAACCACATTTGAAAAGGATGATCAATTCTATTTTTACAGCGACGGTGTGACAGATCAGTTTGGCGGTCCTTTGTCGAAGAAGCTCTCAACGAAGGGTTTGTTGCACATCTTACAAGGTGTTATTTCGGAGGTGCCCGAGAATCGTGAGAGAGAAATTAACTTGTTACTGAGACGCTGGCAGGGTATGAATGTTCAGACTGATGACATGCTCATGCTAGGTTTGTCGCCGGGCAGGGTGAAGGGATAGAATAGAGTACTTTTTCACGCCGTCGTTGAATGCATCAACACTGATATATTTATAGCTATGAGCGCTTTTACACGATCTACTCTCATTGAGCAAATTTTCCTGTCGACCGATTTCGATTGGAAAAAACTTAGAGATGCTATTGCCGATTTTTCTGTTGCCGCCAAGCCGGCGCTTTGCGTTATTGATTTTTTCCGAGAAGCTGGAATCGTGCGTGTTAAGCAACGCGAAGTATTAGATCTTTCGGTTGCGTTGAGCGATGAAGATTGGGAGTTCTGTTTTGCGCTTTCAGATGGTTTGCGACCTGTTGGGTCTGATGTGCCACACTGGCTCAGCGAACTTTCGGAAGGTGTCTTTTCACGGTCTACATGCTTGGTGGCAGAACCCATTCACGATGAGAATGGTTTGACAATCGGATTATTTTATGCTTTTTATGCATCCGGAACTCCGGAGGAGAACATCTTAGCTTATCAGCGTTCGATTGCAAGACAATGCACCAGCTTCATACAGCAATGGCAATATGGAAGACGCCATAGTGAATTGTTAGCTCGTCTCTGGGCATCAATCGAGTTAAGTTGTCCCGGCTTTTTGATTCTTGATGATAATTTACGAGTTGTCCAAAAGGGTTCGCTCTATGCTAAATCTGTTCCCCACCTCACTACGGGTGATAAATTCACGCAGCACTTTATTTGGGATAGCGCAAACACTTCCGATGATTGGAATGCGCATACGACGGCCAAACCGAAGTTGCGATTCTACCATGCATTGGAATTCAACCAGCGATACAAGTGCACGGTACAACCAATTGACTCCAATCTATACTTATTACTGTCGAACCCGGTCATTAATTCTAACCATGCCATGGTTGACTATCACTTGTCGGCATCCGACTTCCCAGGGCATGATTATATCACGGATTTCGTCTTTTTGCAAACCACTACGCTGCAGAGCTTGGAGGATATCCAGCGTTCAAATGAGATAATGCAGGCTCGAAATCGCGAGCTGGAATTAGCGCAAGCCGATTTAATCAGAAATAAGTTGATCCTCGAGAATAAAATTGCAGAGAGGAATGAGCGTGTGCTTCGATTATCGAACTTCCCGGAGCAGAACCCTAATCCTGTTTTCGAAATTGATTTTAACAGACAATTTATTTGCTTTTCGAACCATGCCGCGAGAGTTGCTTTCGGTGAACTTTTGACGCTTCCTTACCATGAATTTTTGGCGATGCTCTCTCTAAGCCATGAGCGTGTTTCCGTGAGTTTGAAGTTACGCGTAGAGTTTGAATGTTCGAATCGTTGCTTTATAGCCGACGCAACCAGAGTCCCCAATGAGGAAATCGTCAGATTCTATGCTAATGATGCAACAGAGTTAAACCACCTGAAAAACTTGCTGACCCGCCAACAGCAGGGAATTAACCAGCTGATGGGCGTATTGGAAGCATTCAACATAGACCCTTCAGAGGCTGCGCGAAGCGCGAATCTAAATGAAGTGATTCAAGAAGTTACTAAAGTGTTGAATGGTAAACGAGGCTAGTAAACAGTATGATTAAAAACAGCATTGATTAGCGCATATTCACCTATGTTAGCCGCTCACTTGATAATTTCTGATCGCCACTTTATATGCACCGGAATGTAGTAATTATCGTCGATGACGATCTCACCATATTAGAACTTTTACGCTACCAGATAACAGATGCAATCGGTCACGTTTGTGACGTAGAACTGGCTACTTCAGGCACTGAGGTGGATGATTTATTAGCTGGCCTGATAGCCCAGGGGAAAGATTTAAAAGTATTGGTGACCGATTATTTTCTCGACGATTGCACAGGAGTAGATATCATCGAACGCGTGAAAAACCATTATCCCATGTGCTCAACAGTTTTGCTAACCGGACAGCATCAACGCGATATTGAAAAGGTTGCTAATGCACCTATTGCTCCCGACCGCTATTTCTCGAAGCCATGGAATTCTTTTGAGCTGAAATCCCATTTGATTAATTTAATCACTGATATTAAAAATTAATTCTCTTTAGAGATGGCAAGGGGCGAAGATGAAAAGCATTGGCTGCTGAAAAGACAAATGCTGGAGCATGAGCAGGTGAAGCTACCCCAAACTCTGTTGGATGCAGTTAACCGAGCCTATCGCGTATTTGATGACAACTATTTACGCATCAAACTTATACTGCGTAGGAAAATTTATCAGTTGGTCGAAGCCAATGCCAAATTGCAAGAGTTACTAAAGGAGCGAGAGCAGCAACTGGACAGTGATCGTGAGAATTTACAGCAATTGGTGCAAAACCTGAATCGCGCTGAAATGATTGCTCAGTTAGGCAGTTTTACTTGGTATGCGGATACAGGTGCTAGTGAGTTCTCTGCCAATTTGCTGCAACTATTGAGGCTGGCTTCATCCGAGAAGCGTTTGTTCTTCATGTTTCGAAAGTTTGAAACAAGCGATGTTATAACCAGAGCTCTGCGCGATGCAAAACCCGAGCAGAGTATTATTAGCCTCGATAATTTGAAACTGAAAAATGAAGCTCGCTTTTTTGAGTTGAATGCACACGTTTCGTTTGATTCTAATGGTAAACTTGTTTCAGTTTCCGGCATTATTAAGGAAAATACCCGGTTGGTGCATATCAATAATCGGGCGGAAGATCAGAAGAAGTTTTACGAGGCTATACTCAATAATATCCCGGTAGATATTGCCATTTTCAATCATGAGCACAAGTACATGTACTTCAATCCTGTGGCAGTGGTGAATCAGGAAGTGCGTGAGTTTCTGCTTGGTCGAGATGATTTCGACTATTGCTCATTCCGAAACTTGGACACTTCAAAGGCAATTGAGCGCCGGCAGATGTTTATACAAGCACGGGATACGGGCCAAACAATCGAGTTTGAGGATATTATTAAGAAGTCGGACGGCACATTGAAATATGTATCACGAAGATTTGTGCCGGTGCTAAATGCCAACGGTGATTTCGCGTTCATGCTGGGATATGGTGTGGATATCACGCCGATTAAGGAGCATGAACTGATGCTGGCAAGCTCACTTCATGAAAAGGAGTTGCTCCTTGGAGAAATTCATCACAGCGTGAAGAATAATCTTACGTTGATAGTCGCTTTACTTGAAATCAATAGCACTCACGAAAAGGATGAACTGGTTAAGAAGTATTTCAATGAGATTCGAAATAGAATAAGTGCAATGGCGCTTATCTACGATAAATTATATCGTTCCGAAGTATTTAATCGCATCAATTTGCGGGAATACATTGCCGCTCTTGTGCAGTCCTTGCAACAAGGGCTGCTAACAGGCCGGCGTGATATTGTCGAGTTGGATCTCGATGAGGTATATGTGGAAAATAAAATCGCTGTGCCGCTGGCTTTGCTTATTAACGAGTTAGTCAGTAATGCATTCCTGCATGCATTTACGGTGAGTCACTTTCCACATCTTCAAATTTCGTTTAAACGCGAATCTGATACACTGATGCGTTTGGTAGTAGCCGACAATGGTCCGGGCTTACCGGATATCTTTGATTTGACCAAGGGAAAGACGTTTGGTTTTAAACTGATAAGTCTTTTTGCTCGTCAGCTCAAAGGAAAACTTCAAGTTGAAAATGTCGATGGTCTTCGCGTTGTAGTGGAGTTTGAAAATATGGTCCATGAAGTTCGAAATTGAAGATTGACAGCCATCTTTGCCCAAAACTATATTGGTATGAATGCTTTTATTGTTGATGGGATTCGCACGCCCATTGCAAATTTTGGAGGAAGTTTATCTGCTGTTCGTGCCGATGATCTGGCAGCCCATGTGCTCCAGCAGTTGCTATTGCGTAATCCTACTTTGGATGCGTTGCAGGTTGCAGACGTCTTAATGGGCTGTGCTAATCAGGCAGGCGAAGACAATCGCAACGTAGCGCGGATGGCACTTTTGCTTGCAGGTCTCCCAAAAGAGGTCCCCGGTGAAACAGTTAATAGACTGTGTGCATCCGGTATGGCTGCTGCTGTAAATGCAGCGCGTGCTGCTCATGCCGGTGAGGGCGATTTCTTTATCGCGGGTGGCGTAGAGCAAATGACTCGCGCTCCATGGGTCATTTCAAAAACGTCTTCAGCTTTCGGTCGAGATGCGCAAATGTTCGATAGCAGTTTCGGTTGGCGGTTCATTCATCCAAAAATGAAGGAAATGTATGGAGTTGATGCCATGGGTGAGACAGCTGAAAATTTAGCTGAACTTTACTCCATATCGAGAGAGGATCAAGATCGTTTTGCTTGCTGGTCACAGCAGAAGGCAGCGCAAGCAAGTGACCGCCTTTCGCAAGAAATTGCTCCTGTTTCGATTCCACAAAAGAAAGGTGATGCTCTCCTCTTTGCGTCCGATGAATTCATCAAGCCGGCTACCTCAATGGATGGCCTGGCCAAATTGAAACCTGCTTTTCGATCCAACGGAACAGTTACGGCGGGAAACGCTTCCGGCTTGAATGACGGTGCATCGGCTCTTCTGATAGCCTCAGAAAATGGATTAAAGAGTGCAAGTCTTTCACCACGGGTGCGCATCGTTGCTTCAGCAGTGACCGGAACGGAACCGCGCATCATGGGAATTGGTCCTGTGGGCGCTTCCAGACTAGTTCTGAAGCGTGCCGGTCTTACCCTAGACCAAATGGATGTTATTGAATTGAATGAGGCATTTGCCGCGCAAGTACTCGCTTGCACAAGGCAGTTGGGTCTTGCCGATGATGACTCGCGTATCAATCCGAATGGAGGGGCCATTGCGCTTGGTCATCCGCTGGGAATGAGTGGTGCGCGTCTGTTACTTTCTGCATCACTTCAATTGCAGAATACATCGAAACGCTATGCACTATGTACCATGTGCATAGGAGTGGGGCAGGGCTATGCGGTAATTCTTGAGCGTGTTTAAATCTATATTCTATGGCGAATATCTTCGAGTTTGATGGGTACATACCGGTTGTTCACGAGTCGGCCTTCATTCATCCAAATGCAACCGTGACAGGAAACGTAATCATCGGCCGAGATGTATACATAGGTCCGGGTGCAGCTATTCGCGGCGATTGGGGACAAATCATTATTGAGGATGGTTGTAATGTTCAGGAAAACTGCACTATTCATATGTTTCCCGGGGTTACGGTTAGATTGGAAGAAGGCGCACACATAGGCCATGGTGCTATCATACATGGCGCGTCAATTGGTCGTAACTGCCTAGTTGGTATGAATGCCGTTGTCATGGATCGTGTCGTGGTTGGCGACGAATCGATTGTCGGGGCGCTCGCTTTTGTATCTGCCGATACCATTGTGCCTCCGCGAAGTGTGATGGTTGGCAATCCGGCAAAAGTGGTCAAACAGGTGACCGATGAAATGATTGCTTGGAAAACGGAAGGAACTAGGATTTATCAGAAATTGCCTCAAGACTGTCGCAACGGACTTCGTGCGGTTGAACCGTTGCGGGAGTTACCGGCAGATAGACCCATTCAATCGGCAAGTTTCACGACCTGGAATGAACGCAAGTCCAATTCCTAATGCGTTCATAAAGTCTTTTTCATAAACTTTGATTATGTTCGTACGACCTTAATTAAAGCTATGCCATCACCGGCGAAACCTTTTCGTTTCAAACAATTTGAAATAGTGCAGTCGCGCAGTGCCATGCGCGTTGGAACGGATGCCGTTTTATTGGCCGCATGGGTGAAATTAGGTTCCTTTACTCATGTTCTTGATGTTGGAACAGGCACCGGTGTAATTGCACTCATATGCGCACAGCGATGCCCAACTGCAATCATAGAGGCCATTGAAATTGATCAAGGAAGCGCTGAAGATGCACGTGAAAACTTTGAGCAGTCTCGATGGGGCGTGCGTTTGAAGATTCATTTAGGCGATTTTTTGAAGATAACAACCAGCGAAAAGTTCGACCTCATTATATCAAACCCGCCTTATTTCACACACTCTCTTCGCGCTGCTGACCCAATACGAAATGCCGCTCGCCACGATGACTATTTGCCATCTGACGCGTTTATGCGACATGCGAAAGGAATGCTGAAGCCTGAGGGTAAGGTCGCACTCATATTTCCAAAAAGTGAGCTCGAGCGTTGGATGATGGATGCGGAAGCAGTAGGATTGAAACCATCTCGCATTTGTCATGTGTTTACGCTCGCTCACAAAGATGCAGCGCGAGTGATGATTGAATTTTCATTTCACGCTCCGACAGAGCCGGAGATGGAATCTATCCTTATTCAAAAAAGCCCTGGTGAACCTTCAGACGCCTATAAGCAGATGACCACAGAGTTTTATACTAAGTGGTAACATGCCGGTTATTTCCCTTATTTCGATTTATTAAGTTGAAGCAAAATCTCGTTGAGTTGCTCTCGAAGTGCTTCATTTTCCTTTTTTAAGGTTTCCATTTCTGCGGCAATTTCCTGGACTGATTTTACCAGAGGCACAGTGAATTCTGCATATCTGAGACCATAGAAATCCGTGTCGTTTTTTGGTTTATCTACTCCGCTGAAATCATATCCCACAGCAATTGCAGCTTGTTCTACTTCTTGCGCAATGAATCCGGTGTATCGTATTTGTTCTTTCGCATTTCGTGCTTCTTGAATAGAGGCATCGTTGCGTACGATTTTGTTTCCATTTTCATCGCGGGTTTGATCTTCATCAAGTTCCTTCGCAAGATCATTTACAGCCAGCGTATAAGTGACCGGTCGCAGTTTCATAATGAAGTCAAGCCCTTTCACATCTTCTTGTACATTCTTTTTAAAACGACCATCTGAGAGATTGGTATAGTTCACAAAGCCTCCTATTGAAGTTACAAATGTGTTACCCAGTCGCACTTGGTTGTTGGCTGTACCTCGGCTAACGAAACCTAGACAGGTTGAATTTGTCAGGTTTTCGATGTCGCCATAGGAATCACAACCGAGATAGACACAGTTACTGAATGAAGTGCGAAAATCGCCCGAGGCAAAGCCTAAGGTGGTGTTGAATGACCCGGAAGTATTCAGAAAACTTGAGTACATCCCTCCGGCCATATTGCGAATGCCGGATACATTTTCGCGCATGGCCTGCATTCCGAATGCAGCATTATTATTTCCGGTGGTATTATCGAGCATTGCCTCATAACCAAAAGCAGCGTTGTTGTTGCCTGTGCTTTGGTATAAACTGAATGCACCAACGGAAGTGTTTTGAGTAGAATTGCTTAACGATTGTGCGTTATAACCCAGTGCAGTGTTAGACACTCCATTTTGCAGCGTGCCGGCACTGGAGCCGATCATCGTATTGAAAGAGCCGGTTGTGAGATTTGATAGCGCGTTATTGCCGATGGCCATATTGTTTAATCCCGATGACGCCGGTGCATTTGAACCACCTAAAGCTCCATGCCCGATGGCAAAGGAATTCGAACCCGTGATGCGGGTACCTGCATTGTTTCCGATTACCAGGTTATTGACGTCAACAGCTCCGGTAAGTGAACCGTTCCCAATTGCAATGTTAGCACTTCCTGTTTGAATGTTATTAGCTGATTGAAATCCTACGACAATATTGTCATTTCCGTTCACGAGCGTTTGAAGGTTTTGACCACCGATTGACACATTTGCTTCTCCTGATGCTAACTGTGGCAAGCCTTCTGCCTCTGCGGCAAGCGAGAGGTTACCTGAGTTTTGGGTTGAACTAATGATAATCTGATCGATACTAGCAGGCTCCGCGCATTCGAATGAAAACGTTGGATTGGTTGTGCCGATGCTGATGTGTTCACCATCATTGAGCAGGGCGTCGCTAGCTATCCATGACGTGCCATCATGACGCATTGTTTGTCCTGAGCTACCCGCTACCAACGGACCTTCCGGGCCTTGTTCTCCTTGAATCCCGGGATTACCCTGTGGTCCCAGTTCTCCTTGAGGCCCCTGTTCTCCTTGAGGTCCGGTTTCCCCTTGCGGACCTGTGGCACCCGCAGGTCCTACGGGTCCTTGTTCTCCTTGAAGCCCCTGTTCGCCGGGAGAGCCTTGTGGTCCTTGTGGTCCTTGCTGGCCTTCAGGTCCTTGTGCTCCTGATAATCCATCGTTACCGGGCGGACCCTGCTCGCCTTGCTGGCCGGCAGGGCCTTGTGCCCCTTGAAGACCCGTCTCCCCCTGTGTACCTGCCGCTCCCTGCGGGCCGATTGGTCCTTGTTCTCCTTGCGGACCCGCGGGTCCTTGTGGGCCGGGTTGGCTATTTGCGGCTGTAGCAGCATACAATGCATAAGGTACACTCAGCAGTTGGCTGGTGTGGCTGATAGAGTAGTTTGTACCTCCATTCGGGTCTGTTTCTGTGCGAACGAAGTAGGGACCTTCAGACCAATCAATGGCGGAAAATGTGCCAATTTCCGGTGATCCATTTCCCAATTCAAGAGTCACCAATCCATTGGAATTGGTTGTCAGAGACTGTGTTTCCGAATATACCACGACGTCGCCACTAGTGCCGTTTAAAATACTGAGTCGCATTCCAACTGACTGATTAGCGATAAGTGATTGGCTTGCGTCTCGGATGACTGCCTGGTAGCTCATTTTATTGGGTGCTTGCGCTGCAAGTTGGTTTGCCAGCATTGCACAGATTAAAACCTGGACAATGCGAAACGAGGTACATCTAGACGTACTCATAACAATAAGAAATTTAAGAATATTAATGTTTAACTACTTGATAACCTGCCGTGCGTCCGGCTTTATCTGTAAGGCGAATGAAATAAGACGCAGCCGCCCAATTGCTGACCGGAATCGATGTTACAGCTGAAACAAGGTCGATCTCTTGAATGAGTCTGCCCTCAGTGTCATAAATGGAGGCCGAAATACCATCCGTATAGTTTGTCATTTCAACAATTAACTCTTGTGAGGTTGGATTGGGATACAGATTTAGTTGAAACTCGTAGAACGAATCATCTACTGATGTGATGAAAATTTCGAAGGGTTGTTGCACACCTTCATTCAGATTTCCTGTCGTGCTGTGCGTATAGGCAATCTGCCCAACGGAATAGGAAATACTGCCGGAACTGCCGGTGGCATCTCCACCTGAGGCTACAACAGATTGCTGGCCCATCGATACAATGGAGAATAGGAAAAGGATTGAGAAGAGAAGTGTTTTCATGTATGAATGCCTGATTTCGTTTCAATTGTTATCAGCCACCAATATGACGCTTTAATTCATGTACAGCTTCATCCCAAAGCATTTTTTGATCATCTTCTTCTCCCTCGTCGGCGAAGTCGGATACAATCAATGCCAATTCGCCTGTCATCTCATCAATTTTGATTCGAAGTTCGAAGAAATTGGTTTCCTTATCGGATTCATCCAGCCATTGATATCGAACCATTTGTTCTTTTTTCTTGGCTACGAGTTGCGCTTTGCGTTCTTCGCCTTCCCAAATAAAGGTGTAGACATCTCCGCGTATGTGAACCTGAGGTGCAAACCATTCTTCCAAGCCGCTGGGGTTTGACATACAGTTGTAGAGAATACTATCAGACGTTCGAAGAATGTATTCGAGTTCAATTGGTTTTTTCGCCATGGAAATTGATTCAGGTATAGTTATGCAAGAATAAGTTTTTTTACGGGTCGATAGAAGTTTTTTTACCTATGTTTTTGGAGCAAGGGAAAGTGACTATATTTGCGCCCTCAAATTTGGCGGGGTAGCTCAGCTGGTTAGAGCGCATGATTCATAATCATGAGGTCGGGGGATCGTGCCCCCCTCCCGCTACAAAAAGGTAAAACACAAAAAAAGGCCGCAGATGCGGCCTTTTTAGTATCTATGGATAATCGATTGCTTAGTAACGATTGCCACGATCATAACCGCCACCATCGTTGTCGCGGTTGAAACGTGGCTTGAAACCACCTTCACGACGACCACCGCCACCGAAGTTGCTGCGTGGACGATCGTTGCTGCGAGGACGCTCTTCAGCTTCCTTTACGTTGATTTTGCGACCAGATACATCGGTCTGATCCAATTGTGCAATGGCTGCACGACCTTCATCTTCTGAAGGCATTTCTACGAAGCCAAAACCGCGTGAACGACCGGTTGCACGATCAGTCACAACCTTGGCAGAAGCCACGGCACCGAAACTTGAGAAAACTTCGCCAAGCTCTTCGCTTGACATGCTGTAATTCAGCCCTGAAACAAAAATGTTCATTTTTAAAACTGTTTGTTGATTAAAATATTAGACAACTGCGAACTCCAACAAACATTGACCACAGTAGAAAACGGATTGTTGAAAGAAGAGTAGTCATGACAAATATAGACCATTCCACTTAGTGTGCAAGAAAAAAGTGAAATTTTATCGTACCGGAAATCAATTGGAGGAAATGATCACCTCGTAACCCGCGTGAGACCTGACGTTAAACACGCGATCGTCATCCAGCAGCAAATACTGACCTTTTATGCCCAGAAGGGTCCCTTCAACTTTCGGAGCTGTATCGAGTTTTATTGACTTGGGCTTAAGCGGATGTCGGAGAATGGGATATTGGATAGAAACGACTTGATCGTCATCCGCTATAAACGGGTGAACATCTTCCGGCAATCGATCCAACAACTGATTTTTCTTCTCCAATAAGCTGCTCCCATCTGAACATTCGCCTTTCAGCATTGCTTGCCATGCCGTTTTGTCGGCAAGGTATTCTTTGAGCGATACTTCGATTTTTCCTGCCAATTGACGATAAGGGGTTTCTGCAAGTCGTATTCCTTCAGTTGCACCCTGGTCAATCCAGCGAGAAAACAAATTCGTACTTCGTGTGACTCCAACTTTAATGTCGCTGGTGCGTGACAGGTAAACGTAATGGGGCTGATTGTGGTGTTTTTGCTCCCATTCGAAATCACGCAGCGCAATGCCCTCATGGATTCGACTTAGCTCCGGATTTATAATGCTGGGCGAACCCAAGGGTGAAGTTAGAAAAGCGTCATAGCAGAGGCCCTCGCCATACGTTTTCTTTATTTTTTTGCCGGTTGCGATACAATTGATGTTACCGGTGAATTCAATGGATATTTTTTTTCCAACCCATTCATTCAAAGGCATGCTACCGGAATAGTCTAGGATATGTACTAGAGAAAGATTATACGATGCAGTTGACGCGTCGAGCAGTTGTGTCGATAATTTGCGCAGGTGAGTAGTGATGTTTGTCATTTTTACACTAAGTATGTTTGAACCAAATTCGCAACCGCACGAATCCCTTGTGACACGCGCACCACGATATGAAAATTGAAATTCCTGAAAAAAACTACTCCTATTCGGATTATAAAGTTCTCCTTGAATCGTTGCTTTCTGAAGGCAAAGTTACCGGTGATCAGCAATCAGAATCTCTGCTCGAATATACAAAGCTCAACATGCATCGCATGCATCGATGGGAGAAGACTTTTGTGCCAAACGCATTGCTTGCAAAGCGCATGGCCATGATAAATAGACCTATGCACTGGGTCGTCATAACAGAGGGATGGTGTGGTGATGCTGCCCAGCAAGTTCCAATTATCCAAAAATTGGCGTCCTTAAATCCGGCCATTACCACACACTATGTATTGCGCGATGAAAATCCTGCCTTCATGAATCTGTTCTTAACCAATGGTGGTAAATCGATTCCGATCTGGATTTGCACCGATGCGAATTGGGAGTTTCAATGGAAGTGGGGGCCTCGGCCATATGAGGCGGCGCAGATGCTGAAAGGACTAAAGGAGTCGGGCATTGATGATTCGTTGATAAAGCAGGAGCTTCACAGCTGGTATGCTATAAACAAGCATCAGGCTTTCCAGTCAGAGATTGAACAATTGCTTGCTCATGATTCAATCTAGATAGGTTGAATGTTTGGCTTTCGTATACGTAATTTTGCCGCGCTGCTCGACTTTAAGTCGTTTGTGAATCTTTCGGAACAATACTTGTTATTCGTGCTTGCAAACTTTGGCAAAACGAAATGTTAAGATTGTTCGAGTGAACACGCGTTTTGAGCTTGTTGCAGTATTGTAAATCCTTTTAAAGCACGAACTATGAGAAGCACTATTCTTAAAAGCTCCATTTTAATCACCGCGTTGCTAGTTTCCTGCGCAATTGCGGCTCAGAGTAAATTTAAAATCAAAGGGCATGTTGAAGGCTTAAAAGACACTTCGATTTTTCTAGCGAATTATTACGGTAATAAGCTTTATTACAACGATACCGCTATGGTTGACAGCAAGGGCAATTTTGCATTTGATGGAAAACCATACAACGAGTGCGGGAAATATGCGATTGTGGTGAATAACCAAAGCCGAATGGATATTGTAGTGGATGAAGAAGAGATCGAACTGGAGTTTACACCTGACTGTCGGATTGATGCTATCAAAGTGAAGCAATCAAAGAACAATAAGATTTTCTTCGACTATGTCATGTTTATCTCTGACAAGATGCGTTCACGACAGCCTATCGACGCGGCCTTGCAAGACTCCACGAAATCAGAGGAGGACAAGAAACCTTTCAGAGATCAGCTCAAGAAAATGAATGATGAAGTAGTAAACTATCAAAAGGAACTAATTGCTAAAAACCCGGATTTATTGGTAAGTAAGCTGATAAAAATGTCTATGGACATTGAAGTGCCGGAAGCACCTGCGGATTCTACGGATGATGGTAAAAAACTATGGCAGTATTTGTATTACCGAAATCACTATTTCGACAATATCGATTTGAAAGATCCGCGTATGATTCGTGATCAGGCATATCATAAATTGATTGAAAAGTATGTTACACAAGTTTTGCCGCAAATTCCCGATACGATGATAACTGCAGTACAGCAGCTCGTTGCGGCAGTTGGTACCAATCAGGACGGTTTTAAATACATCGTCCATCAGTTTACCTACAATTTTGAAACAGCAAAGATCATGTGTATGGACAAAGGTTTTGTCTACATGATTGATAACTATTACGCCAAAGGCTTATGCGATTGGGTTAAGGAAGATAAGATCAAGGATATGAAGGAGTCAGCTGACGGCAAACGCAATTGTTTGTGTGGTCAAACCGGTTTGAACATTATTCTTCCTGATACGAATGATGTATGGCAATCCATGCACGCGCTTGATGCGAAATATACATTGCTCGTTATTTGGGAAGCTACATGCGGCCACTGCAAGAAGGAGCTCCCCAAGATTAACGAGCTATATAAGCGCTGGAAGTCGAAGGGGTTGGAAGTGTTTGCGGTTCATAACAATATGGAGGTCGATAAATGGAAGAAGTTTGTTCGTGACGAAAATCTTGAATTCATGAATGTTTCTCGGAATCAATTTATCATGACGCAGGACTCTGCTACGAAACTTATTTATGCCGGTAAGACCACCTTGCAAAGTTTAAACTTCCATCAATATTGGGATGTGAACAGTACTCCCAAGGTTTATTTGATGGACAAGGACAAGAAAATCATTGCTAAGTCTCTGGGAGCGGAGCAATTGGAGGACCTGCTAAACCGCCTGGAGAACGGAAGCGATACTTCCGCTCCGCTTAAGGAAACGGAGTACGAGGATGAAGACGAAGCACCGAAAAATCGATCGAATTCAGGCGCGAAACAAAAAACGTTGAGTCCGAAGCCAAACAAGAAATAACACTCAGAAGCGCATCACATGATGCGCTTTCTTTTTTGAAATGGAACTCACCGAATATTTGGTTGTACGAATGGGAAAGACCACGCGCGACAGTGTGGCGTCGGTTGTTGCATGTGATCAACATAAGCTGCATGAGTTAATAGATCTGATAAGGTCCGGAACGAAGCCACAGCGGATGAAAGGTTCGTGGGTTCTATCCGCAGTGTATACAATCGATTCTGAAGTTTTAGTGCCTTACCATGAAGACTTGCTTACCATGTTGAAGCTGGAAACGATAGGCGGAGTGAGACGTGAGTTGTTGCGCTGTTTCGAAGGGGCTCGGTTGAACAATACGGTCGCTGACGGATTGGTGGTGATTGCAATGGATTGGGTGACGGATGAGACGCAGGATTTGGCAGTCAGATATATCTGCTATCGAGTGCTTAAACCTTTGTTGAAACAATATCCGGACTTAGAAGTGGAGTTGCAACAACAGGTTGATTATTTTCGGTCGAAATTCGGACGATTCCCATAAAACAAAAAGCCCGCGAAAGCGGGCTTTTTTATTGCTTCTTTCTATGTTATTTTTTCTTGAAGTATAGGCGGGTAATGAATATGCCGCTGCCATCGTCTTTACCGGCATCGCTTTCTACGCCGCTGGTTACAAAGGCAAGATCAAATCCTTGCGCAGCCATTTCATTTAGCTTGGATGCAATGATGGCATCGTTGGATGCAATGTTCTGAAAATTGATACCCACCATGCTGAAGAAGTTAAGCATTTTAGTTTCCTTGAATGAGCTTACTTTGAGGTCACCACGGTCGATGTCGCCTTGCTTCGAATCTTTTCCTTCGGTGCGGCTGGTCGTGAAGGCATTGTGATCAATGGGTGATGTGTTTTCAATCATGCGTGAACGGCCAACACCGCCGGGCACGATAGATTCTACGATGGTTACCACTTGGTATTGTGCGTGAGCGAATGAGCAAATGGCGATGGCTGCCAGAGTGAGGAATTGTTTTTTCATGGTTTATTAGGATTATAGGATTGTAGGATTATAGGGTGACGTGCATGTTGTAGAGCATAAAAGCGTATCGGTCTGCAACGGAGTCAATCACTTGGTTCGTACTCATGCCGGCGCCGTGGCCCGCACTTTTTTGAATGCGAATGAGAACCGGTTCTTTTCCGCTGTGATACTCCTGCAAACGCGCAGCAAATTTAAAACTATGAGCAGGAACTACACGGTCGTCGTGATCCGCTGTGAAAACCATCGTTGCCGGGTAGTTGGTTCCCTTTTTCAGATTGTGATAAGGAGAGTATTTGTATAAATAATCAAAGGCTGTTTTGGAGCTGTCGGCACATCCGTATTCCGGAATCCATCCTTTGCCCACAGTAAAGAGGTGATAGCGCAGCATGTCGAGTACGCCCACTTCCGGCATAGCAACACCGAATAGTTCCGGACGCTGGGTCATGCATGCTCCCACCAGCAAACCTCCGTTGGAACCTCCGTTGATGGCGAGTTTCTCGCTGCTTGTATATTTTTCCTTGATAAGGTATTCTGCTGCGGCAATGAAGTCGTCGAATACATTTTGTTTGTTTTCTAGCATGCCCCCCTTGTGCCATTCTTCACCAAACTCATTGCCCCCACGGATGCACGGCATGGCGAATACTCCGCCGTTTTCGAGCAAAATAATGCGTGAGGAAGAGAAGCCCGGTTGCATGGGTACAGAGAAACCACCGTATGAATAGAGGAGCGTTGGATTGTCTCCGTCGAGCTTTAAGCCTTTTTTATGTACGATAAACATGGGCACTTCCGTGCCGTCTTTGCTCTTGTACATGACCTGCTTGCTTTCATACTGAGAAGGTTCAAACTTCACGCTGATGGTGTAGTATTCCTCTGATTTGCCGGTTTCGATGTCGTATTTGTAAATGGATGTTGGGTACGTAAAGGATGTGAATGAATAGAAGCAGGTCTTCTCATCGTGTTTTCCTGAGAATCCACCTGCGGATCCCGTTTTATCGGGCATGGCAATTTCCTTTCGGTCGCTTCCGTCATAGTTGCATACGAAGATGCGCGTGTTGGCACGATCGAGATAGCTCAAGAATAATTTGCCACCACACGTTGAAACCCCTTGAAGCATCATGTCGTTCTGAGGCACAATTTCCTTCCAATTCTCTTGCGCCGGATTGTTCGGATCGACCTGCACCAAACGGTAGCGCGGAGCTCCTGCATCGGTGTGCATGAGCAGTTGACCATCGGTTGTGCTTTCGACGATAGAGTTATGCAAGGAAATGTCGGTGAAAAGCGGCTTGAACTTTCCTTGTGTGTCCTCCGGATTTTTGATCCACACTTCCCATCCATCTGTGCCTGGTGCTGCATTTAAAATGAGGAACTTCTTGTCTTCCGTTGCACTGATCATGTTGTACATGTGCGGTCTTTCATTGTCGCGGTATACCAGTTGATCTTGCGCCTGGTCAGTGCCAAGCTTGTGATAGTATACCATGTGATATTCGTTGTTGCCGCTGAGTTCTTTCCCTTTTTCAGGAGCAGGATAACGATTGTAGAAGAAACCGTCTTTATACCAGGTAGCGCCGCTGAATTTTACCCACTCAAGTCGATCAGATAAACGAGTTTTGGTTGCGATGTCGAATACCTCAATTCGTCCCCAGTCGCTGCCGGCTTCGTTTACCGAAACGGCCATATATCGGTTCGAATCGTCGGCACCGAGCAAACTTGCTGCGGTTGTTCCTTCCGTAGAAAGCGCATTTATATCGAGAAATATTTCTTCGGCTCCGGTTTCACCTTTGCGCACAAAGTATTTGCCTTGAGGTTCTAACCCGCTGTTGCGAAACATGAAGTAGTAATCACCGGCTTTCATAGGTGCTCCTACTTTTTCGAAATTGAACAGCTCCGTGAAGCGTTCTTTGATTTTTTGACGAAAGGGAATGCTGTCGAGATAACCCGAAGTAAGGGCGATTTGACGGTTCACCCAGTCTTCTGTATTGGCTGCGGTGTCATTCTCGAGCCACATGTACGGATCTGAAACTTGGGTGCCGAAAAAATCCAGTGTCTTTTCTTCTTTTGCTGTTACAGGGTATTCCTTTATGGTCATAAGTGGAGCTTGTGTCGATACTTGTTTGTTGTTACAGCCTAAGAGCGACGCTGCGACGACAGTAAGGATGGGTAGTGTGATTTTCATGTATGTGAATTTACTTGGAGTGCATTACGCAAAATGGAATGAGTACTTCTTCCATCGAAATACCGCCGTGCTGGAAGGTGTTTTCATAGAAGTGCACAAATTGGTTGTAGTTATTCGGGTACACAAAAAAGTCGCTGTTTTGTGCGAAGATGTATGATGTGCTTACGTTCATTTTTGGCAAGAAAATATCAGCCGGGTTGCGCACCTCGAATACTTCTTTTGGATTGTAATTGAGATTTTTTCCGGCTTTATAGCGCAGGTTGCTGTTTGTGTTTCGGTCGCCAACAACTTTTATGGGGTTTTCCACTCGAATCGTTCCATGGTCGGTTGTGATGATGAGCGTGCAGTTGTTTTCAGCCACTTTTTTCAGAATATCGAGCAGTGGAGAATGGTCGAACCACGATGAGGTGATGCTGCGGTATGCCGGTTCGTCGTCGGCGAGTTCTTTGATTACCTCCATTTCTGTTCGCGCATGGCTCAACATATCCACGAAGTTGTAGACAATCACATTCAGCTTGTTGTTCATGAGGTTGCTGAAAGAGTCGTTGAGTTTCTTGCCCGCGTTGAGGTTCGTAATCTTGTTGTAGCTCCATTTGAAGTCGAAACCGAGACGCTTCAATTGTGCTGCCATCAAGGCCTCTTCGTGCATATTCTTTCCTCCTTCATCATCTTCGTTGAGCCACAGATTGGGGTGTAAGCGTTCTATTTCACTCGGCATTAATCCCGCGAACAGTGCATTGCGTGCGTAGTGTGTAGCTGTAGGTAGAATTGCGTAGAAGATATCTTCACTGTCAGGACGGAAATACTCCTTGAGTTTGGGCTGAATGACGCGCCATTGGTCGAATCGAAGATTGTCGATTACAACCATGAATACGGTGTCATTCGATTCTTTCAGTATCGGGGCAACTTTCGTTTTTACAAGGGTGTGTGACATTACAGGCGCTTGCGCCGTGTTCTTCAGCCAGGAGGCGTAGTTGTTCTTGATGAACTTGGCAAATTGCTCGTTGGCTTCGATGCGCTGCGTGCGGAAGATTTCAGCCATTCCCTCATCCTGTAAGTCGGAAAGTTCCAGACTCCATCGCACCAGTTTTTTGTAGAATTCCGACCATTCATCGGGGTTCATCTTATCACCTAAGCGCATGGCTATTTCACGAAATTCCTGGCGATAATCGTTGGTGGTTTTTTCGCTAACCAATCTTTTTTCATTCAGGTTTTTTTTAAGCGAGAGCAAAATCTGATTCGGATTGACGGGCTTGATGAGGTAATCAGCGATTTTCGATCCGATGGCATCTTCCATGATGTGCTCTTCTTCGCTCTTGGTAATCATTACAACCGGCAGCGTTGGGTCGATATCCTTGATTTTCTGCAATGCTGAAAGTCCATTGATGCCCGGCATGTTTTCATCCAAAAAAACAATATCGAAAAAGCTTTCTCGGGCTTTTTCAATGGCCTCTGAGCCGTTATTGACGGTTACTACTTCATAGCCTTTTTGTTGTAAAAACAAAACATGGGGCTTGAGCAGATCTATTTCGTCGTCGGCCCAAAGAATACGTTCACTTGCCATAGAGAGGGAATTGTGTAGGGGTTATAGCCTGTTCAAATCTACGATGAAAGGCATTGTGGCCTAACTCCGCTTCGGATGGAATATTTTTGCACTCTAATCTTTTTTTCTTGGCACTCAAGCGCAAAATCATCAACGACCCTGTTTATGGATTCATTTCCATTCGGCACGCGTTTATTCTGGAACTCATCGATCATCCGTGGTTCCAGCGTTTGCGCCGGATTGCGCAACTTGGTTTGTCGCATTTGGTGTATCCCGGTGCGCTGCACAACCGCTTTCAGCATGCCATTGGCGCGATGCATCTCATGCAAAATGCGATTGATGAGCTGCGCTTGAAGGGTAACGAGATTACAGATGAAGAGGAGGTTTCATTGTTATGCGCCATTTTGTTGCATGACATTGGCCATGGTCCGTTCAGTCACGCACTTGAGTATACGATTGCCAGTGAGGTTCATCATGAGCGTATTTCATCACTCATGATGAATCGCTTGAATGAGCATTTCAATGGTAAACTGACCATGGCCATCGCCATTTTCAATAATGAGTACCCCAAGAAGTTCTTACATCAATTGGTGAGCAGTCAGCTGGATATGGACCGACTTGACTACTTAGCGCGCGACAGTTTCTTCAGTGGAGTAGTTGAAGGTCAGGTGGGGAGCGAGCGCATTTTAAAAATGCTCGATGTGGTCGATGATCAATTGGTAGTAGAGGAGAAGGGCATATACAGTATCGAGAAGTTCATCGTTGCCCGTCGTTTCATGTATTGGCAGGTGTACCTGCACAAAACAGTATTGAGTGCGGAGTTCATGCTGGTAAACGCTCTGCGCAGAGCGCAGGTTCTAGCTCGCGCAGGAGCCGCGTTGCACTGTTCTCCTGCGTTGCATTACTTTCTGTATAACCAGGTGAAGCAAGAGGAACTTATTTCCAAGCCGGAGGCATTACGGCATTATGCTTCGCTCGATGATTTTGATATTGCTGCTGCATTGAAGGTGTGGCAGCACGATGAAGATCGTGTGCTGGCGACCTTAGCATTGCATTTGGTCAATCGCAGTTTATTCAAAATCGAAATACAACGCGAACCTTTTGATGAGCAACGAGTGAGCCATGAAAGGGAACGCATTTCTGCCAAGCATGGATTTACTGCAGAAGAGGCCGAGTACTTCGTTATTCGCTCCAGCGTTGACAATCGCGCCTATAACAGTCAATACGATGTGATTCGGATTCTAATGAAAGACGGCAGCGTGCGCGATGCCGCGGAAGTCAGCGACCATCTCAATATTGCAGCGCTCAGCAGTGTCGTTGAAAAGCACTTTGTAGCGTACTTGCGCTAGTAAACCGCGATTGCTCCAAGAAATTAGTTGTGATTATTCAATTTTAGCGTAGCCAATGAGCTCGTCTATTTTTTCTGCCTCGCACTCACGTCACTAGTCATTCGTCACTAGTCACTAGTCACTAGTCACTAGTCATTAGTCATTAGAAATTAACCTCTTCCCCGTCCTTATCAAAGATGTGATACTCGAGCAATGCTGCGCTCGTGGACGGTTCTACGCGGAGTTTGATTTTGTATTTCTTACTCCACGTTTTGGTGATATTCGAGAAGAAACCACGATTCATATAGGCCTCTACCATTGGGTGCACAGCCAACCGAAGTTGCTTGTGAGTACCTTCTTCTGATAGGAAGCGAATGTTGTTTTCGATTTCTTCGGTGAAGAGCAAGGATGATTGAATGGTGCCTTTACCATCGCAGCTGGGGCACTTTTCAGTGGTGACGACTTTGGTGACGGGTTTTACACGCTCGCGGGTAATTTCCACTACGCCAAAACGGCTTGGGGGAAGTACGTTGTGCTTTGCCTTGTCTTCCTTCATCGCATCGCGCAGCACATCGCTGAGCTTGCGCTGATTGTCTTTGTTCTGCATATCGATGAAATCGATGCAGAT
>JBIKSC010000119.1:0-7610 GCA_044348775.1 Flavobacteriales bacterium
ATTTCGTTTCGCATAATACGCTATCCAGTCGCGGCCGTGCTCGCCGTAAAACAGGGAGTTGATGAAGTTGTCGGCGACTCCCTCTCCACGATTGAGTGTTATGGCGTGCTCCTTCTTGTGAATACACGTTGCCGCTATCCACAGACGCATCTGCTGCGTAGTGCGCCCTGTGGTGAGGTCATGAAAGGTGTGAAAGCGATCGGCATACAGATCGAACTCCAGCTTCGAGGCTATCTCCAGCGTGTGGGGAAGTATAATATCGTCGTCGTCGAGCTTCACCATATAGTCGGCCCAGTCGATCAGGGCTTTCACATCGGGACGCAGATAAACTGCTCGTAAACTCTCTGCATTCGATGCATCAACCGTTTGAATGGGCCCATCCGTGCGCTCTTCTTCACCTATGCGCAACGCCTTCCACTCGGTATAGGTCTGCGTCTTCAGCGACTCGTCCATGAGCTCGAGCAAAGCCTCACGCAGGGCCGATCGCTTGGCCTTGGGTGTGATGTGGGTGATGAATAGAAACTTCTTCGGGCTCATAATGCAAAAGGCAAAGTGCTAGCGAGCGGCAGATTCAACGCGTTGCTTGAATTCATCGAACGACACCAGATTGAGTTGCTCTTTGCGATGATGAGTGAAATGACTGAACTCGAAAAACTCGTTGCGCTTCTGCAGGGGGGATCCAATGTTGTGTCTCTTCGAGATGACGCCAACGCCCCAATCGGAATCAATGCAACACGAGAAGAGGGAAGGTTCCGAACGCCATTTCACAAACGCCTTCCAAGTAGTGCCGTTCCAGAAATTGCCTGCCGGCGACTCGCGGTAGTTGTGCGCCTCGCGGGCATGCCACTCGGTGGGCGGATTGCAGTCGTGCAGCACAATGAAACCGTCGTCTTTGATATACTGCAGCGCATTGCGTATGTCTTTGTCGACCTGCTCAGCCAGGTGCAACCCATCGATGAAGATGACATCGAAGCGGGTGTCGGCCGAAAGCACCTCGCCCTTCGACAACTGCTCGAAGAAGCGATCGCTCGTCACGGGGAAGTCGACCGGGTTGGGTGCAAACTCAATTCCGGGGTCTACGCTGTATTTGCGAGTGGCTTTAATTTTATCGAAGTTCTTACTCGGGTCACGCACGCCAATTTCGAGGTAGGTCGTGTCGCCTGACACTCGGGAAAGGAGGTAGTTGATCACCTGGCTGCGGGCGGTACGCTTGGCTATTTCGTCCATGCTCTGCTTCCGAACCGCCAAGTGCGTAGTGTCGTTCAACACTAATCTTCCTTTAAAGTAATACTGCAGCGGCTTCAGTTTCAGAAGGGTTTGCTTGATGCTCATGGTGATAACTGACGTTTGGTAATTTTTAGAAACAGCCTTTCAGAGGTCATTTCTTTTTACCTAATATTGACTTCAATATTAACACAAAACCTTTTTCATGGAAGCACAAAAAGTAGACATGTACATCATGTCGAATGCTCGTTACTTCGAACCGCATCAACTCCCCATCATTCGTGAACGTTTGCTCGCTATCGACGATTCGAAGTGGATCATGATACAGACCATACCCTTGAAAGATCCGCAAACCAGCCTCATCGTTTCCCTGTTGGGTGGAAGCCTCGGCATCGACCGCTTCCTTATTGGCGACACAGGTATAGGTATCGGTAAATTGCTTACGTGTGGAGGTTTTGGTATCTGGACCATCGTTGACTGGTTCATGATTCAAGGTGCTACGCGCGAGAAGAACATGCAGAAGCTGCAGCAGTTTTTGTACTGATGACGATTACGCGCAATCGGCTCTACGCGTTTGTGCTGGCGCTGTGCGCAGCAGGATATGGCTGGCTTGCATTTCACCAACTGAGCGCTGTGTCTGACTCCGGCATACGCTTTTGCTTTTTGAAAACCGTTACCGGGTTTCCATGCCCGGCCTGCGGCACCACCCGTGCAGTCGATGCGCTTTTGCAAGGGCAGGTGTGGGAAGCCATTCAATGGAACCCGTTCGGTTTGCCGGTTGCGATTATTATGATTGTTGCACCGCTATGGGTTACGCGCGACTACATTGTAAAATCCGATTCGTTCTTTCGGTTCTATCAAAAGGCCGAATTGAAATTGAGCAAAGTCGGCATTGCAATGCCTTTGATAGCGCTGGTGTTAGCCAACTGGATTTGGAATTATTATAAAGGATATTGAAATGAATACGCCTGTTTTTGCAGCCGACCATGAAGCCGAAAAAGCATCCAACAGCTACCTCATGTCGCTGTTGGCCTTGCTCATGGGAATGCCGTTGCCCATCGTCAACTTGATTGCCACGCTCATCTTTTTTATCGGCAATCGAAAGTCGACCTACTTTGTGCGTTGGCATTGCACTCAGGCGTTGCTATCGCAATTGTCAGTCTTCTTTCTCAACAGCTATGCGTTTTGGTGGACCATCACCATTCTGTTTACCGATGCCGTGATATCGAATAATTACATCGCGTATGTCATTACGATTGCGCTGTTCAATCTATTTGAATTTGTTTCCACCATTTATACAGCAATTGAAGTAAGAAAGGGCAAGCACGTGCGCTGGTGGATAATTGCCGACATCACCGATCAACTCGTAAAGAATAAAGAATCATGAAGTCAAACTCGCTTTGGGCCATTGTTATATTGGGTGGCTTCGTCGCTTTGTTTTTCTGGCTGCGCAGCATCGACTGGGTGGGAATGTTCGACCTTGAGAAGCACACGCGCGATACGGAAGAGAAGCTAGGCGATTTGTTTTGGGAACACCTGGGAGATGAGGGCGAACAGATAACAGACACGTTAACTGTTGCGTCCATGGATTCGCTGGTGAGTCGTCTATGCGATGCGAATGGAATCCCCCGAGATCATGTTAAAGTGCATGTGTTTCGTGCCGATGTGGTGAATGCGTTTGCGATGCCCGGCGGACATTTGGTAGTAAACTCAGCGCTCATTGAAGACTGTAAGAGTCCGGAGCAGTTGTGTGGCGTGTTGGCGCATGAAATCGCACACATCGAATTGCGCCATGTAATGAAGAAGCTGGTGCGCGAAGTGAGTATGTCGGTACTCGTGAACATAACCACCGGCGGCGGTGATGGCGGACAAATAGGCGAGGTGGTGGGCGCTCTGTCGTCGAAGGCATTTGACCGCGACATGGAGCGCGAGGCCGATATGAAAGCGGTTGATTATCTGACCAACGCTAGCATTGACCCACATCCGTTTGCGGATTTCCTGTATCTCACCGGCAACGGCGAAAGCGAAGAGGCCTTTGAATGGCTCAGCACGCACCCGTCTTCGAAGGAGCGCATGGATTATGTGCTGGAGGAGATAGGGAAGAGGCAGTTCGAGGTGCAGCCGGTGATTGCGGCTTCGACGTGGGAGAACTTGAAAGTGAAAATGGGAATGAGTGACACATCTTCTACACAATGAAATTTCGATCAGCCATAAGTCCTGCATTGATAGTATTTCTTGCCATTGTGCTTGGAACAGTAGCGTTGTCGATGCTCATGAAGGGTGCATGGCTTGGTTTCATCATTGTCTTAATTCAGTGCATCTTCATCACTTTACTCTATCGAACCACCAGCTATGTCGTTGGACCCGATGAGCTTGTTATTAGCTGCGGGTTCTTTTACAAGCAGCGAATACCCTGGGCTTCCATTCGCAAGGTGAAGTATTCGTCAAGTCCTTTGAGTTCGCCTGCCTTCTCATTGAAGCGAATCCGCATTGACTATGGCAAAATGGGAGATGTTATGATTTCCCCGCACACGCGCGAGCGATTTATGGATGAGATTAGGCCATTTTTGAGTGAGGAGGTAGAAACGAAAAACTGAATTTATGCTGAACAAAGGACAGTCTCTACGTCCTCTTCGCCTTTGCGTTTGATTTTTTCTAACCGCAAAGTGCGCAAAGCATTCAGCCTTTTTATCTCCACCTTTCCAATCGAGGAATAGACCTCGTTGCCAGCCAGGCAAAGATTCCATTGATACCTGATTTTTTCATTTGATCGATACAGAATCTCTGCATTTTCTCGGCGGTATCAATAGTGGATGGAGTTAGAAAGGATCCATTTGCATAACACATGGAACAATACTTCTTACTGATGGAGCCGTCTTTTTCAGTCCCACCTCCTTGCTTGTCTTTTTTCAATGGGTAGCCGCAACTTTGACAAACTTGGTTGGATTCCATAATGGTTGTTTTCGTGAGCAGAAAAACTACTTCGTTTCAAATGTACCGGAACAGCAGGGGTGTTGAATGATACATCTCAGAAGAAGCCATGCCTTATATCGAGCAGAATTCAAACACACTTGAAATTGTCTCTGCGCTCTCTGCGCTCTCTGCGGTTAAAAAATTCAACCGCAAAGGCGCTGAGAATGCAGAGATTGAATCTTATACGTTCACCCCAAACAAATATCCCACCAATGCCGAAAGGACCATTGCAATGGTGCCCCAAATGAGGATGCGAACAACGGCCTTGATTATACTTGAGCCCCCTGTTTTAGCAGAAACAGCTCCCAAAATAACGAGTGATAGAATGGTGAACCCGTAGAGGAAATACTCCATCTGAGCAACAGGTGCGAATAGGGCGACCAATAGCGGCAATATACCTCCCGCAGTAAACGCAGCGCCTGAGGCTAAGGCCGCTTGAATGGGGTTAGCCTGACTGATTTCATTGATGCCTAGCTCATCGCGCATGTGTGTGCCCAACGCGTCAGCAGCAGTCAATTCTTTAGCAACTTGAATAGCCGTTTCTTTTTTCAGGCCCCGTTTCTCATAGATCTGGGCGAGTATGTGCAGCTCCTCTTCCGGCATTTCTGCCAACTCCTGTTTCTCTCGCTCGATGTCGGCCTTTTCGACATCCGTTTGCGAGCTCACCGAAACGTATTCACCGGCAGCCATCGATAATGCGCCCGCAACTAAGCCGGCCACTGTGGCCAGCAAGATGGGGTCACGCGTGGTGCTCGCGGTCGTTACACCGATGGCTAGACTAGAGATGGAAATGATGCCGTCGTTGGCTCCCAATACTGCAGCCCGCAACCAATTGCTGCGGTGGATGTAATGACTGTCGAGGTAGTTGTCGATGTTGACCGGTGCCATGATGCGTTTTTGCGAATGTAGAATTTATCATGTTCACGAGCAGGGGCAACGTTAGCGACATGATAAAATTCATAGCCTCACCAATTTGCCCTTTCGCTTTACGATATTCTTATAGTCCCATTGAATTTCGATCGACTTTTTCAGCCAGCGTTTCAGATTACGAGCATTTACATCGCTTAGTTCGTTGAAGAACACCGATGCGTCCTTGAATTTCTTCCCGACCACATTCAATCCGGGCTCCTCGAAATCGGCTCCGCTCCAGAACATGAGTCGAATACCCGGCTTTTGTTTGCTGTACCCGGCGATTGGGTTGCCATCCAGAAACCAAACAGGGTGTCCGTGCCACACCTTGCTTTCTGCCTTAGATAGTCCGTTCGAGATGGCTATGGCAAGTGCGCTACAAATTGCGCGGTCAGTGTCTTCTAGTCCTTCGTTGTATTGATCTATTTCTGGTTGAATGATAGGCGAAGTGTTAATCTTTGTTTTCGATGCTTTAGCGGGTAAGATCTGTGCGTCTTCCTTCAATCGGAACTTAACTATTTTCTGAATCAAGTTAATAGGAAGTGCCTCGCCAATGGGAAACTGAATGGCTCCCTTCGAAGTCTTATACTTGGGGAGTTCTGCTTTGAAAGCTACAATGGCGTTCGGAGTAGGGTAGAAGCCAATGTGCGATTTATAAGCTGCATAATAAACGAGCGTTTTATTCTGCTTAAAAGCCGGCATGCCATAGCTGATGGTTTCAGTAGCCTTGGGTGCCGCTTGCTTTATGGCTTTTCGAAGCTGCTGCAATTTCACTTGAACATCTTCAGGTTGCTCGCTGTGGTAATCATTGATGTTGTCAGGCTTCATAGTTGATTCTATAGCTTACTCCGATTTTTCTGCCGGCAAATTAAGCCCCCTCCACCATTCTCCATTCCCCATTCTCCATTCTCCATTCTCCATTCCCCATTCTCCATTCCCCATTCTCCATTCTCCATTCTCCATTATCTTCACTCGCCACTCGCCACTTGCCATTCGCCACTCGCCACCTATCTTCGCGCCATGGCTCTCAAAGAAGAAATAGCACGCAGAAAGACATTCGCCATCATCTCTCACCCGGATGCCGGTAAAACCACGCTCACGGAAAAGCTCCTGCTTTTTGGTGGCGCCATCCAAACGGCAGGCGCAGTAAAGAGTAACAAGATCACCAAGACCGCCGCGTCCGACTTCATGGAAATCGAACGCCAGCGCGGTATCTCGGTGGCTACCTCGGTGATGGTGTTCGAATACAACGGCATGCAGGTAAACCTGCTCGACACCCCCGGTCACAAAGACTTTGCAGAGGATACCTACCGCACGCTCACGGCTGTGGATAGCGTTATCCTGGTGATTGATAGCTCAAAGGGTGTGGAAGCGCAGACCCGCCGCCTCATGGAGGTGTGCCGAATGCGCGATACTCCTGTGATTGTGTTCATCAACAAAATGGACCTCGAGGGACAAGATGCATTCGACTTACTCGATGAGCTGGAAGATGAGCTTAACATCAAGGTTCAGCCTCTTTCATGGCCAATCAGCAAAGGGTATTCGTTCAAGGGCGTATACAAGCTCTACGACAAAACCATCAACCTGTTTGAGTCGCTCAAAACCAAGGTGAGCGAGGAGATTATTTCCATCAGTGACTTGAGCGATCCGTTGCTTGATCAGCTGGCCGGTGAATACGCCCAGCAATTGCGCGAAGACGTGGAACTCATCGAGAGTGTGTATGATCCATTCGATCGTCAGAAGTACCTCGAAGGCAAACTTGCTCCCGTGTTTTTCGGTTCGGCGATGAACAACTTCGGGGTGAAGGAGTTGCTCGACAAGTTCCTGGAACTCGCTCCCATTCCGCAGCACCGCGAGTCGAGTGTGCGGGTGGTGGAGCCGTCGGAGAACAAGTTTTCGGGCTTCGTGTTTAAGATTCACGCCAACATTGATCCGCGTCACCGCGACCGCATCGCCTTTTTGCGTGTGTGCAGCGGTACGTTTGAACGCAATAAATTTTATCACCACGTACGCCTCGACAAAGACTTCAAATACCCCAACCCGGTTACGTTTATGGCTTCGGCTAAAACCACCATCGACGAGGCATATGCCGGCGATGTGATAGGGTTGTATGATACCGGCAACTTCAAAATTGGTGATACACTCACCGAAGGCGAGGAGATGATCTTCAAAGGCATTCCGAGTTTCTCTCCGGAGATCTTCAAAGAGCTTGTCAACAAAGACCCCATGAAGTCGAAGCAGCTCGAGAAGGGTATTCGACAGCTCACAGAGGAAGGCGTAGCGCAGCTCTTCGTGCAAGAGCCCGGCAACCGCAAAATTGTGGGCACAGTGGGTGAACTTCAGTTTGAAGTAATACGCTATCGCTTAGAGCATGAATACGGTGCTAAGTGTGAATTTGAAACCAAGACGTTTTACAAAGCGTGTTGGATTACCACCGACCATCCCGATAAGTTAGCCGAGTTCAGGCGTATCAAGGGCCAAAACATGGTGAAGGATAAGGACGA
>JBIKSC010000346.1:0-7607 GCA_044348775.1 Flavobacteriales bacterium
GCCTGCGGACAAAGCGCAGCATTCAGCAAGTCAATAACCTTGCTGGCTTGTATGGAAGAGGAGGGCGGTGCACCGGAAGAGTCGCGCACATCTGATTTGAACGTTTATCCTAATCCGAATACGGGTCTGTTTACGATCCGCACGAGCACGGCAGGAGAGTACCAGTTGCTCAACGGTGTTGGCCAAGTTGTAGAATCCTTCTCATTGGGCGGCACCCAGCCTCTGAGCAAGGATGTTCAAGGCTTGAGCGCCGGCATCTACTACATCCGCAGTGTGAAGGATGGAGTGATGGAGCGAGTGGTGGTGGTAGAGTAGTAATTGTAGTAAGATAAAGGAAGGCTTTACCATTATTTCAATGAAAATTAGTTCTACGTTAGACTAGCGACAGCTGACGTAGTTAATTCCTAATGGGGTTGAATTCGCAGGAGCGTAGTAAGCGATTGTATTTTGTTTCGCTTATATGATATGTATTTACTATCTTTGTTTTAACCTAAACTAATTTCCGATTATAATTCTATTTCCAGTTACTTATGAGCCCAACTATTGATACGCGTTGCGTATTTGCTAATCCTTTTTCAAAAAGAATTTGGATATTCTGCTGCATATTCCAATTGATTAGTTTTTCAGGATTGAGTCAATTGGATAGTCATGAAGAACAGATCATACTTGGATTAAAGGCAAACCTTAGAAATGCAGGGTATCAACTCAGCGGAATTGACGAATCTCATCCCAAGTTTGTGTATTGCGCAAAGGAGATACTTTCAATGACAAGCCTTGATTGTTATCGACTGGACAACGAAGATCGAAAAATTTCATTTCATGCTGATATTGACTGCACGCTGGTTTTAAAATCTAAACGCTGGATGAATGAAAGTAATGGACGAGACATTGTATGTGCAACACTGCACAGAGAGTATCCACTGGAAATTATCTCTATCAATAATGAAGGATGGGAGGTGCGTATTGACAAACTATCAATGATGAAACAATGAGAAAAACGAGTAATATAGTTTTAGTGATACTGACTTTACTGACAGCATCAACGTTGTATGCGCAAACGGGTCATTGTATTGCAGGAGGCTGCACAACAGGTGTTGCATTTGGTGCAACGCAAAGTATCACGTCTAATGCCTTTGTTGATGCGGTTGCAGGAACTGCGGCGGGTGAATATAACACGTATAACGTTTCTGCGGGTCAACAATACGAATGGTCGCTTTGCCCTGCTGATGGTGCCACCAATCCTTCCGCAGACATGGAGCTTACATTGGCAGACAATACTACAAATGCGATAATTTGCTTTAGTAATAACATTTGTGGCACGCAACCTAAAATTCTTTGGACATCTAACCAAACCGGTGTTGTGCGTGTTTATGTACATTCAGCGGGTTGTGTGACGAACACCGTGAGTCACACGGTGAGATGGCGTTGTGTATCATGCGCGACACCTGTCGCGCCTTCGAATGATTTGGTCTGTAACGCAACCCCAATAACATGTGGACAAACATTGGCTGGAACTACAGTAAACGCGACCTTGTCAGGAACGGGTGAAGGTGCAGCCTTTGCCTGTGGTGGTACAGCCACACAGCCGGGTGTTTGGTATACCGTGGTGGGAAATGGTCAAATTATGACTGCTTCACTTTGCGGAACAGGTTGGGATAGCCGAATTCAGGTGTATTCTGGGGCTAGCTGCTCTGCGCTGACTTGCGTAGGTGGTATCGATGATGGTGGTCCTGCATGCACGGGAGCATCAGCCTCCTATCAGTGGACTTCGGTTGTTGGTGTCAATTATTACATTTTTGTCTCAGGATATGCTTCAGCATCTGCCTTTAACCTGAATTTGACGTGCACCGCGGCACCCACACCACCGGTTAATGATTTAATATGCAATGCTACGCCGATTACGTGCGGACAGACGCTCAACGGAACAACTGTTAATGCCACGCCGAATGGCACAGGTGAAGGACTTGCCTGCGGTGGCTTTACACAAACACAGCCGGGTGTGTGGTACTCAATTGTGGGCATAGGTAACAACATTAACGTAGCATTGTGTGGAACTGCTTGGGACAGTCGCATTCAAGTGTTTACGGGAGCCGATTGCAATGCAATAACGTGCGTGGGTGGAAATGATAACAACGGTCCCCTTTGTGCTGGAAACGCGGCCTCTTTCTTATGGTTGGCTGCGACAGATCAAACCTATTACATATTGGTTTCTGGGGCTGCTAATTCGTCGGCATTTTCACTCACAGCAGCCTGTCAAACGCCTTGCACGGTCGCCTGCAATGGTGGCCCGCCGCCAGCCAATGATGCTTGCGGTGGTGCTCAGAACTTAGGTGCAATCCCAACCCCGGCAGCTTGTCCCAATGGCGTGGGCACTCCGGTGAATTTTAATTTGACAAACGTTTGTGCTACTGCCGGGACTAATTATACCTCACTATTGGGTTGCACTCCGTCCGGCAATCAGGCTGCACCGGCAGCAGATGTGTGGTACAGATTTACGATTACTGCACCGATACTCAATGTCACCATCAATGGCCTGGGTACTCCCAACGTTGCTCTGTATGAAGGCACGAATTGTGCGAATTTGTTGCCACGGGGCTGCGCTATTGGCAGCGGTGGGTTGCTGAATACGCAATTCCAGGGACTGGCGCCGGGTACCTACTATCTGCAGGTAAGCGGCGGTAATATTCAGGATCAATGCAATTTTAGTCTTTCGCTTCAAAATAATCGTGACTGTGTAGGATGCCTTATAGCATCAGGGTTGAGTGTTTCGCCGCCTCCGGTTAATGGGCAATATCAGCCGGGCACGTGGGTGACGTTTTGTTACTCTATCGACACCTATCAACAAACGTCTTCCAACTGGTTGCATGGTGTAATCCCTACGTTTGGGCCCGGGTGGGATCTGCCAACATTCGTGGCTTTGCCTACGACAACTACCGGCGGAGCAACAACCTCGAGTTGTTCAACCGGCGGAACATGGTCGTGGTATAACACCAACATTACAAGTTCTGCTACAGGCGCTGTAACAGGACCCGGATTCTATTTTGAAACAGCTTCCGGTGGCCCTCTTATTGATGGTAACCCGGGCAATAACTTCGGTGACCCGGGCGCGTGCAAGTGGATCTTTTGTTGGCAAATTAGAACTAAGCAGCTTGCACAATGTGTTCAAAATCAAAATCTAACTATTTCAATCAATACTACAGGGGATGGTGAGTCGGGTTCATGGATCAGCTTGGCATGTACCAGTGACCCTGTTGTAAACTTCTTTGCGCAATCCAGTTGTTGCCCAAATCCAACGCTCTCGACCACCGATATTTCATGCGCAAATCCTTTAGGTGAAGCGGTGGCTCAGGGGCAGGGTCCTGGTCCTTGGGATTATGTTTGGCTTTCGGCGAATGAAGATACCCTGTTGGTAGTTGAGAATAGTGATTCGAATTCGGTATTGTTAAACCTCGCAGCAGGTTCGTACATACTAGCTGTTACCAATGCAGAGAATTGCACCAGTCGTGTTGCATTTTCGATTGAAAGCAACACGAACAGTGTCTCTCAACCATCGGCAAACCCGACTGTATGTGCTAATGCATTAATGACGCCGGTGACATTTACCACCATTGGCTTTACAGGGGTTGGCAGTCCGGTTAATTTGCCGCCGGGTCTATCAGTCGTTTGGAGTAATAACTTGATTACAATCAGTGGTGTTCCTACGCAGACCGGAACGTATTATTATTCTATACCTCTTACGGGAGGTTGTGATTCACTCGATGCAATGGGATATATTGTCGTGAACGGGCCTCCTTCGGTTGGCAGTCCATCGTACGTTCCTTTTGTATGCATTGGAACTCCTTTACCACAAGCTATTACCATTTCAACAGCTGCAGTTTCCGGAATTGGCGTACCGACGGGCTTACCGGTCGGAGTATCCGCTAGCTGGAACTCAAATGTTATATCCATTGCAGGCACGCCAACGGTATCGGGTACATTCAATTATACCATACCATTGACGGGGGGGTGCTCAGCATTAAGTGCAACAGGAACAATAACCGTGGTAGCTAATAATCAAGTTTCGGCACCTAACATAAATCCAACGATTTGTTTGGGTTCACCGATTCCATCCATTCTTTTTATTACATCCGGAGCAACGGGTATAGGTAGTCCACTTAATCTCCCTGCGGGTGTTACAGCTTCATGGTCGAACAATACCATTTCTATTTCGGGAACGCCGAGCACTTCGGGGGTCTTTAGTTATACGATTCCTTTGGTTGGTGGATGCGGAAGTATTTCGGCATCCGGAGTAATCACGATTAATCCTCTACCAAGCCTATACTTACTATCACAGGGATATTTGTGTGCCGAATCAGCTAACGCTATTCAATTACAGGGAACACCGGGAGGTATAGTTTCTTGGA
Source organism: Flavobacteriales bacterium (assembly GCA_044348775.1). Taxonomy (GTDB): domain Bacteria; phylum Bacteroidota; class Bacteroidia; order Flavobacteriales_D; family Sanyastnellaceae; genus JAIBBG01. The sequence goes on from JBIKSC010000346.1 coordinate 4,404, forward strand.
ACACTTCCACAGGTGGCTCAGGCACATTTGTAGTCGCTGCGAACGGCCTGGTTTCGTTAACGCCTGTAAACTTAAATTTAGGTACTACGTGGCCTGCGAATGTTACCATTTCTTTTAATTCTATATCGCGAAACAATTGCTCTACTCCGGTCAACATATCGTTAACTGTATCCTCTGTGCTAACTGCTACAGCAAGTGTTACCGATCCGATATGCCCGGGGTCAACTTCAACCATTCAGTTTTCCGGCACACCATCCTCGGTGGTTACTTACGATTTAGGCGGGCCTGACTACACGGTTACGTTGAATGCAGAAGGAACGGCCAGTGTGGCAAGCCCTCAGTTATATGTTAACTCAACGCTTACACTCACACTAGTAGAATTAGCAGGCCAGTGCGTAAAACCTATTGAGTATTCAACATCAATCGAAGTGAGCGGCTCTGTTGAGCCTTCTGTTAGCATTGCGCTCATTTCGGGAGAAAATCCCGGTTGTTTAGGTGCTGAATTGATTTTTGAGGCAACATCCATTAATGGAGGAACAGCACCAATTTATGATTGGAAGGTCAATGGTTTATCTGTGGGGGTCAATGACACGATATTCTCCTCAGCTAGCTTGAGCAGTGGTGATGTAATAAGTTGTGTTATGACTTCTAATGCGACGTGCCTGGTTACTCCAACAGTTGCTTCGTCGATTATTACCATTCAGCAACAACAGTTCAATACCTACTTTGCGGATAATGATGGTGATGGCTATGGTGGCACTCAGGACAGTGTTCAAACCTGCACACCACCAATTGGTTATGTAGCGAATTCATCTGATTGCAATGATGATGCTGCCTCAATTTATCCCGGTGCAGAAGAATTATGCAACGGTATAGACGATGATTGTAATACAGTAATTGATGACCAACCACAGCCACCGGCAGTAGAATGCTGGCAAACGGCTATTTTCAATCAAACGACCTGTCAATGGGAGATTGTTGGAGAGCAGCCGCAAGCTCCGTTGGTGGAATGCTGGCAGACTGCTTCATTTAATAATTTAACTTGCTCTTGGGATGTAATCGGCACGCAACCGGAGCCTCCTGCGTTAGAGTGTTGGCAAAGTGCAAGTTTCAATGCCGTAACTTGTCAGTGGGATATATCCGGCGAGCAGCCGCAGTCGCCTGAACTGCAATGCTGGCAAACTGCGGTTTTCAATAGCATTACTTGTTCATGGGAGGTTCTGGGCACTCAACCTGAACAACCTTTGCTCGAATGTTGGCAATTTGCAAGCTTTAATTCTGTTTTGTGCCAGTGGGAGGTGTTTGGTGAGCAGCCGCAGGCACCTGCGTTAGAATGTTGGGAAACTGCTTCTTTTAACAGTTCCATTTGTCAATGGGTAGTAACAGGTTCTCAGCCTCAAGCACCTTTGCTTCAGTGCTGGGAAATTGCCACCTTTAACAATGCTACATGTCAGTGGGATGTTACAGGCACACAGCCTCAACAACCGGTGTTGGAATGCTGGGAGCAAGCAACGTTTAACGGATCAACATGTCAGTGGGATGTCACAGGTACACAGCCTCAACAGCCTGCGTTGGAATGTTGGGAGCAAGCGACGTTTAATCAAGCAACGTGTCAATGGGAGGTGTCAGGAACACAACCTGTGGAGCCTATTGCATTAAATTGTTGGGATGTATTTGTATTTGATTCACAAAGCTGCGTTTGGGTAAATCTGGGCTCTCAGCCTGAGCAGCCTTCGGCGGTAAATTGCTGGGATGAATTTGTGTTTGATGATATAACATGCGTTTGGAATAACGTTGGTTCAGGAACGGTGTTTTATATCGATTCCGATGGTGATGGATTCGGTAATGCCTCAGCTACTGTTTTGGCATGCTCACAACCTGTTGGTTATGCATCGAATAACGCAGACTGTGACGATACGAATGCAGCTGTTAACCCAAGTCAGACTGAGGAATGCGGAAATAGCATCGACGATAATTGTTCAGGAGAGGTGAATGAAAATTGCTGTCCGATATTACCTAGTGCTTTCGCTACCGTAATCAATGCTCAATGCGCAGCATTGAACAATGGAGCTGTCCAACTAACGGTAAATTCCGGTGCAGCGCCATTTAGTTTTGTTTGGAGCAACGGAAGTCTTACTGAGGATATATCGAATCTCTTCATCGGGGCTTATTCAGTAACCATAACTGATTCGAACGGATGTCAAGGCACGGCTTCATTTACAGTTGGTAATTCCAATCAGGCAACAGCTACCCCAATTGCTATTGATGGGCCATATGGAGTTTGTCGTAGTTCTTCCGGAAATGTATTTAGCACTCCTGCTGTTCCCGGAGCAACGTCATATCAATGGACATTACCATCGGGTGCAACAGGCTCTTCAACCACAAACAGTATTACCTTAAGTTTTAGTTCAACGTATAATACCGGTAATTTGAGTGTTCGTGCAATAGGACCTTGTGGTACAAGTGCGGCCTTTACTCGCTCGGTTATTGTTTTCACCTCTGTTCCATCACCTCCGGCATCCATATCGGGTCCAACTACAGGTGTTTGTGCAGGAAGCACTCAAACGTATTCTTGCACAGCGGTTGCTGCTGCCGCTACTTATTTATGGACAGCTCCCACAAATGCTACCATTATATCCGGTCAGGGAACACAGAATGTAACGGTTTCCTTTGCATCCAATTTTGGTGCGAGTGGATTATTAAGTGTTCGTTCAGTTAATTGTTTAGGTCAGAGTACAGCGCGTTCAATCAATGTGTACAGCACCCCTGTTACTCCGGGTGCCATTAGCGGGGTGGCAATCAATGTGTGCTCGGGACTTGTGCTGAATTATGCGATAGCAGAGGTGCCAGGAGCAACTAGTTATGTTTGGACCGTTCCTGCGAATACAACAATTTCCTCGGGTCAAGGTACAAATGTTATTTCGTTGACTATTGGAGCATCATTTACCGGTGGACAGATAGCAGTTCGTGCGGTAAGCAGTTGCGGACAAAGTCAGCCACGTACCTTCTCAATCTCTAGAAATCCAGCTGCACCTGCGGCAATTTCAGGTCAATTGTCCAACCTGTGTGGTGGCGGACAGTATACTTATTCGGTAGCTGCCGTGAGCGGCGCAACCAGTTATCAGTGGACGGTTCCAACAGGTTGCACGATTGTAACCAACAACGGCAACTCGATTGTGATGAGCGTACCAAGCACCTTCACCA
>JBIKSC010000120.1:0-7590 GCA_044348775.1 Flavobacteriales bacterium
GAAACGGTGCGCGACCTCGGCCTCCAAGGACAAATGGAGAAATCGGGAACGCCAACCATGGGTGGTCTAATCATTCTGGCCGCTATTCTTATTCCGACTCTACTCTTCGCTCGCCTCACCAACGTGTACGTTCTTACGATGATTATCGCCACCGTATGGCTCGGAGCAGTAGGCTTCATGGACGACTACATCAAAGTATTCAAAAAGGACAAGAAAGGGCTCGCCGGCACCAGCAAAATCATCGGGCAGATAGGAGTGGGGCTAATCGTTGCGGGCATGCTCTACTTCAATGAAAATGTTTTCATCAAAACGAAAATCAACGATACACCAATGGGCAGTTCAACGCTCTTGGCGGAGAGCGATGCATCACAATGGCAATCGGAGAAATCACTGAAGACCACCATACCCTTTGTTAAGGACAACGAGTTTGATTACACCTGGCTAATACCGGATAGCTGGGAAACACCAACGACTCTATTCATTCTCTTTGCTTTGATTGTTGTCGTAATTGTTACAGCGGTAAGCAATGGTGCGAACATCACCGATGGCATTGATGGCCTGGCAGCGGGCACAAGCGCCATAATTGGTGTTACACTCGCACTACTCGCCTATCTGTCGGGCAACTACATCTTCGCGGATTACCTCAACATCATGTACATCCCTCACGCAGGAGAACTGGTAATTTTCATCAGTGCGTTTGTGGGTGCCTGCATCGGATTCCTTTGGTACAACACTTATCCCGCACAAGTTTTCATGGGTGATACCGGAAGCTTGGCATTGGGTGGAATCATAGCAACGTTCGCTATTGCTATTCGCAAAGAACTACTCATACCTGTATTGTGCGGAATTTTTCTCATTGAGAATTTATCGGTAATGATCCAGGTTTCGTATTTCAAATACACCAAGAATAAATACGGTGAAGGTCGACGCATCTTTTTGATGTCGCCTCTACACCACCACTACCAGAAAAAAGGAATGCATGAATCCAAAATCGTTTCGCGCTTCTGGATCATCGGCATCATGCTCGCAGTACTCACAATCATCACCTTGAAGACACGCTAAGCTTGAAGAAAAAGATTGTCATACTAGGCGGAGGCGAAAGCGGCATGGGCGCTGCGGTGCTTGCTGTGAAGCAAGGTTTTGATGCTTTCCTTTCCGACAAAGGAGTACTCAAGGAGAAATACCGTGAGCAATTGCAAGCGCGCAACATACCGTTTGAAGAAGGCGGACACGATGAGTCGCGTGTGCTCAGTGCAGATGAAATTATCAAGTCGCCCGGTATACCGGATACTGCGCCACTAGTGGTTCAGGCAAAGGCGCAAGGCATTCCCGTCATTTCCGAAATCGAATTTGCTGCTCGTTATACGAAGGCCAAACTGGTGTGCATCACGGGTAGCAATGGCAAAACAACCACTACTCTTCTCACCTATCATATCCTGAAAAATGCAGGATTAAATGTGGGTCTTGCAGGCAACGTAGGCAACAGCTTCGCACTCCAAGTGGCCGAACAGAACTTCGACATTTATGTGCTCGAGATCAGCAGTTTCATGCTCGACACGATGTTTGAGTTTAAAGCGGACGTTGCGATTCTGACGAACATTACGCCCGATCATCTCGACCGATACGAATACAACTTCCAGAATTATGTGAACTCGAAGTTTCGAATCGCCAACAATCAATCCGAGAATGACATTTTCATTTTCTGTGCCGATGACCCTGTCATCATGAAAGAGCTCAGCGAGCGAACCATAGCCGCTCAGCTCTATCCCTACTCCATAAGCGACAAGCTACCCTTTGGTGAGCGTGGCGCCTATGTCAACAACGATCAACTTATCATCTATATCAACCAATACAATACGCTAACTATGAAAATGACTGAACTTGCATTGCAAGGAAAGCACAATCTCGCCAACAGCATGGCTGCAGGTGTGGCCGGAATGATCTTCGAATTGCGCAAAGAAATCGTGCGTGAAAGTCTCGAGAACTTTGAAAACGTTGAGCACCGCCTCGAGTTCGTTTCTAAAGTGAACGGTGTGACCTTCATCAACGACAGCAAAGCTACCAATGTGAATTCTGCATGGTATGCTCTCGAAAGCATGAAGACTCCTACGGTGTGGATTGCCGGTGGACAAGACAAAGGCAACAACTACGCAGATTTGAACGATCTAGTAAAAAGCAAAGTGAAAGCGATTGTATGTCTAACCAAAGACAGCAGCAAAATCCGCAAGGCATTTGCCGGAACGGTGACGCAAATCGTAGATGTGCAAACTGCTGATCAGGCTGTTCGCGTATCCTATGATCTTTCACGTGAAGGTGATACTGTGTTGTTATCACCGGCTTGCGCTTCGTTCGACCTCTTCGAAAACTACGAAGACCGCGGACGTCAGTTCAAGGCTGCAGTGCGTAAACTGTAGTATTCGTTTTTTTTTAACCGCAGAGGCGCAGAGTTCGCAGAGATAAAAACGCTGCGTTCTTTGCGCCTTTGCGGTTTAATCCCTTCTTCCTTGTTAACTTCGCCGCATGAAAAAAGCAATCATCCACACCGAAAAAGGCGACATGCATATTGAGTTCTACCATGCAGATGCGCCTGGCACTGTTGCCAACTTTATTAAACTCGCAGAGAGCGGATTCTACGACGGACTTACGTTTCACCGAGTCCTTCCGGATTTCGTAATTCAAGGCGGATGCCCCAACGGCATTGGCACAGGTGGACCCGGTTACAAAATCCCATGTGAATTGGATGGTGGCAACCAGTACCATGATCGTGGTGTATTGAGCATGGCACATGCAGGGCGTAACACAGGAGGCTCACAGTTCTTCATTTGCCACTCGCGTAATAACACTGCGCACCTTGACCGCAATCACACTTGCTTCGGCCGTGTGGTAGAAGGTCTGGATATCATCGACCAAATTCGTCAGGGTGATAAGATGACGAAGGTGGAGATAGTGGAGTAAACTAAAAAGCCTTAAAAAAATTCGGTTAGAGGTGACCCCTGCCATAATCCGAAAAATTTGATTAGTTCATTACAGCATTATTAGTGCCGTAAGAAAAGCTGCTAAGGCTTTATTTTTTCACGTCGAAAATGTATCTAGCAGAAACGGTTCCACCTTCGAAACCTGTAATACGAACGAGATAGTAAAAAGGAATATCATTCAAGACTTTCTTGAAAATATAGATGTCACCTATCTCGAGAGAATCTGTAAACTGTAAGGGTACACTGGCATTAAAGGTAACCGGCAGCACGTCTCTTGTAACCGTGTTAAAATCCAAGTTGGAAGCCTTAACCATTCCACATCCCGAAGGTGAAAACCAACGGTAAGTGAGCGCGTTCGGATCTTGGATTGTATCATTATCCAATTCTGCCAAGTCGGGCGTGATACCTTGGTTTTGACTTACCGGTTCGAGTGTGGCAAGCGAATAACCATTGTAATTCTCGTTTTGACTTGCAAAGAATTGCTCATTGTAGTATGAAGCCAAGGAAATATCTTGCTCAACCTCATCAGATAAGATAAACCTTTTAAGGTACTCCATGCGGCCACCATCAGAAGCCGTAAAAACAAATTTCCCATAAACAATCGTTCCTGGATCATAAGTTGGTGTGAACCTTAAAACCAGATCAACGGACTCTTGCTTCGATCCACTAAAGACTTTTTCAAAAACCTTTTGCTCCGCCACGAGATCCGACCATAGATATACACTAAGACCTGAGCTTCCTGATTCTGAAAACAGACTCAAGCCCAGTAATAGAGTATCTGTGTTAATCGTCAGCGATTCATCCGCTGGTGAGAATGTTATGTAGAACCGGTCGATTTCATTCTTTGCACAGGACTGAAGGATATTCAAAAGTGAATATCCAAGAATTATATATCCAGTCCAAGAAATAATTCTCATCATCCTAGAGATAGAAACAGAATACTCCTCGAATACCCTTATACATTGACACTTGGTTGTCAGACATTTTCAACTTGTTAAATTCAACACCAGTGTTCCATGTTTCGCTTTGATAATACTCCTGGTCAACTGAAGTGCCTCCGAAATCTTGACTAATTTCATATTTAACCACACCCGACCCTCGTTGGAAATCTGCACCAAGAACGATTAACTCCAACCCAAGCGAGAAGCGTTCATATAAAAAATTACAGCCTACATATGCGTCTAATCCGTAAGTCTTGTAACTACGAGTTTCTTTGTAATTAATATAATCACCACCAACATATGTAGAATTCATCTCTAGCACTTGAGGGGAAAAGCCAAGCGATACCGCGCCACCTATATATGGATCCAAATCAAAACGCTTGAACCGAATAGGCTTGTAATGTTGATCGAGAGCACAGCGGAAAGCAATCTTACGTTTCCTTTCTTTCTCAAAATATGACTCCGGTATAACAGCTAACGTGGTATCCTCCACGACTTCACCATTGTACCTGCGAGATGTTTGAGCGTAAATCAAACCAAAAGTAGCTACCGTTCTGTCCGAAATGTAATATCGGAAATTCGGGAATATATACTCTGGAAGACGATTGGTTAATTCATTATCCGCAGTATCACCCACCTCTAGAAGCGAGGGTAGATCAATAGGTACAAGCGCCATCAATGCTATGGCCTGTGTTCCTGCTTTGTGAGTGCGCAAGTCTTCCATAGGGTTTACATTGATGAAATCCAGATTATAGTAGCTACTTTCTCTGGGCTTGACATCGCTCTCTCGCTGGGAGAAAACAAGACAGCTCGAAAATATGAGCAGGGTCGCGAATATTAACTTCTTCATAGGATTATACGTGATTGATCTCGTTCAAATAGTTATTTTTTTCTTTTAAGCGATCGACGGGTAACTAAACTAGTTTCAATTCGCTTTGGTGGAGGAATTGTCAAAACCTCCGAGGGGCCTAAGACTATCGAGGGAACTCCTGTTACTGGTGCGGCTATGGCACTATTGTTACCGATGATATATCCATTCTTATCATCTAGAGGCACAACAAAATTCTCTTCAACAACAGAATGAGGAACAAGCTTCAACTGGGCGTCTAAATTAAGATTCTGAAGAGAAGCAAGTTGAATTACAACCGAACTAGCATCATTTTTACCGGCATCGCTAATCATAGAAGCAAGCTTATCACCTTTGTATGAAACATACAACTTTCTCCACTCCGTATATTCTGGAATTCCAGCACTGCGAGCAGCCAAACCATCGAGATAATTGGCTTGAGGATCTTGAGTATCCGGTAAACGTTTTGTTATAGGAATTCGCTTTTCAGTGATACGGTAGTCATAGACGAAAACATCCACTCCATCCTGTAAATAGTAAAAGTCAATTGGGCTAACTTCTAGTGCACTCGAAACATCTGACTTTGACATACCCGGCTTGAGTCGCTCGATATGAGAGATGTCGGTGAAGGAAGGCATAACAACAAACTTTGTTTGAGAACAACCCGCTGCTAGCAGTGAAGCCAAAAAAGCAACATTAGTGAATTTCATAGATAAGATTTATCGCGGACTAAAGTATAAACATTATTTTAACGAGCCAAAAAAAATTCATCCCCATCGCTCAACACAGGAAACTTCTCCCGGAAATCACTCAGCGCCACCGCCGAACACACCACCGAACGCACATGCTCCTGCCCATCATTCAAGTGTGCCAGATACTCCCCGCGCGGATCAATCGCTGCTGAATCACCGCTGTAGAGATTGCCATTGGCATCGGTTCCTACGCGATTCACCGCTGCCACATAACACTGGTTTTCGATGGCGCGTGCAAGCAACAGCTTCTGCCACGGCGCTCTGCGTACCTCCGGCCAGTTAGCGACATACAGCAGCAAATCATAAGCAGGCTCACCACCCACAAGTGTGTTTCGGCTCCACACCGGGAAACGCAGGTCGTAACAGATGAGCGGACAAATGCGCCAACCGCGCCACTCCTCGATGATGCGGGAATAGCCTTTCGCATAGTGCTTATCCTCGCCGGCAAATGTGAAGGTGTGTCGCTTATCATAGGTATTGATGCGCCCATCAGGCAGCACCCAGTAGAGACGGTTGTAATGCGTTCCTTCTTCATTCACCGACACACTGCCCGTAATCACGGCATCCAATTTCTTCGCCCATGACCGCATCCAATTGAGTGTGCGCATGTTCTCCGCATCGTGCTTCTCAGCTATACGATCTGGCTGCATGCTAAAACCGGTGGTAAACATTTCGCACAACACCACCACGTCGGTGGGTTCGCTGATACTGTTCAGGTGTGTGTCGAGATGGCTCAAGTTCGCCTCGCGATCTTCCCAGTGCAAATCGGACTGCACCAGTGTTATCCGCAAATCATTTGTATTACTCATATCGATCGAAGTATTTCAGCTGCACGCAGCAGTTCGTCATCACTCTTCGCAAAACAAAAGCGCAGCACCTTGTCATCTTGTAAATCGGGGAAGAAGACAGAACACGGAATACCTGTTATTTTTTTCTCCTGCGTCAGTCGCTTGGCAAAATCAACATCCACTTCCTGCGAAATAGCGCTGTAATCGAGCAATTGAAAATAGGCTCCTGCCGCCGGTTTCAGAACAAAACGCGAACCTTGCAGCGCATGCACAAACACGTTGCGCTTCGCCTCATACATTTCGGAAATTCCGTTGTACGTTGATGCGTCATTCATGTATTCGGCCAGCGCATACTGCACGGGGGTATTCACCGAAAAAACATTGTACTGATGAACCTTGCGCACCTCGGCCATAAGCTCTGCCGGAGCACACACATAGCCCATCTTCCAACCTGTGTTGTGGAAGGTTTTTCCAAAGGAGTAAACGATCAGACTGCGCTTCGCCAAATCAGGATAGCGCGCTACACTTTCGTGCCTGCCGCCGTCAAAAACAATGTGCTCATACACTTCATCGCTCAGCACAAGCAGGTCATACTCCTTGGCGATGGTTTGTAGCTCGAGCATGTCTGCTGCGGTCATACACATGCCCGTTGGATTATGTGGCGTGTTGATGATGACAATTCGCGTGCGAGGCGTTATCTGCGTGCGCACTTGCTGCCAGTCGATGCTATAATCAGGATAGCGCAAATTCACCCACTTCATCGTAGCTCCTTGCAACTCCACCGCCGGTGCGTAGCAATCGTACGCCGGTGCAAACGACAATACCTCATCGCCTGCATGCACCAAGGCTGCAATGATGGTGAAAATGGCCTGCGTTCCCCCCGCAGTAACGGTAATCTCACTCTCGGGATCGTATGAATAGCCATAGGCTGCCTTCATCTTGTTCGAGAGCAACAACCTCAACTCAGGCACTCCCGGCATAGGCGCATACTGGTTGCGATTCGCGCGCATATGCTCGAGAACCAAATCACAGAGTCGATAGTCCATAGGAAAACCCGGAAATCCTTGTCCGAGGTTGAGCGCTCCATGCTCAATGGCGAGCTTCGACATGACGGTGAATATGGTGGTACTGACGTTGGGGAGTTTGCTGGGGCGGGAAGACATGCCCCAAAGATAAGTACCGCCCTTCACACACCACCCCTGCCCCGTGTGTCACCCCAGGTAAGGACGCACTGCAGTGCGTCCATCTCGCCAAGAGGGGCGCCGCAGCGAACTCAAGACAGAGGGT
>JBIKSC010000009.1:0-24094 GCA_044348775.1 Flavobacteriales bacterium
TCATCGTTGTAAGCGATGAAACGGTTGATGGCCCTTGCGCCGGAACCTATGCGCGCACTATCGTGTGGGCAGCACAAGATGCTTGCGGAAATATGTCTGAGGAAGTTTCTCAAACCATTACTGTGGTTGATGAAACTGCACCAACCATCAGCGCTGCAGGCGAAAGCACTACAATCGAATGTCCTGCAACACCTGAGTTCACCGCTCCAACCGCAACTGACGATTGCGACAGCAATCCAGTTGTTGAACTCATCAGCGATGAAACCCTTGAAGGAGAGTGTGCAGGTTCATACACCCGCACTCAAACATGGGTTGCGTATGACGCTTGTGGCAACTACTCTGAGACAGTTTCTCAAACCATCACTGTTGAAGACAATACAGCGCCTTCTATCAGCGCTGCCGGTGCCGATGCTAACATCGAATGCCCTGCAACGCCTGAGTTCACTGCTCCTACTGCCAACGACACTTGCAGCGATGCAGAAGTGGTGGTGGTATCAGATGTAACTACTGAAGCGTGTGGTAACACATACAGCCGCACTATCACCTGGAAAGCAGTTGATGCTTGTGGTAATGAGTCAGAGACTGTGTCTCAGACAATCAACGTAGTTGACTCTACTGACCCTGAGTTCACTTTCGTTCCTGCCAACTACACTGTAGCTTGTGCTACTGAGGTTGCCTTTGGTGAACCAACTGCAACGGATAGCTGCAACGACGTTGTAATCAGCTACTCTGATGAAGCTAATCATGAAGGTGATCGCTCACGTGATGACGATGACAACGACGATGATGGTGATGATGATGACGACGATGATGGTGATGATGATGACGATGATGATGACGACGATGATGACAACGATGGCGACGGCGACAACGATGATGATGATGACAACTACGAAAACTGTAATTACAGCATCACACGTACTTGGACGGCTTCAGATGCTTGCGGCAACAAGTCGTATGCTTCACAAACCATCCAGGTGAACGATAACATCGACCCTGTATTCACTTTCGTTCCTGCCAACTACACTGTAGCATGTGCAAGCGAAGTTGTGTTTGGTGAACCAACTGCAACGGACAACTGCGGCAGTGTAACCATCACTATCGACGACGACTGTGATCATCACAACGATCGCAGCCGCGATGAGGATGGCGACGAAGATGATGATGATGATAACGAAAACGATGATGATGACGATAACGATGACGAAGACGGAGACGATGACAGCGACGATGATGACGACAACTACGAACACTGCAACTACACTGTAGTTCGCAAATGGATTGCAACGGACAACTGCGGAAACGAAACCGTAGCATTCCAAACCATCACTGTAATTGACAACGTTGCTCCAACCGTAGCTGTTGAACCAACAGATGTAACCGTTGAGTGCGGCGAAGATGTTCCGGCTTACACTCCTGTATTCACCGACAACTGCGATGAAGAACTGGCGTTAACTGCAATCTCAGCAATCGCTTATGACGGATGCACGCAACTGATCTCTCAGTCGTGGACTGCAACAGATGACTGTGGTAACAGCACAACCGTTTCTCGCATGGTGACTATCGAAGACACTACTGCGCCTTCTATCAGCGCTGCAGGTGCCGATGCTACTATCGAGTGTCCTGCTACTCCTGAGTTCACGGCTCCTACTGCTAACGACAGCTGCAGCGATGCAGAAGTGGTTGTGGTATCAGATGTAACTACTGAAGCGTGTGGCAACACATACAGCCGCACCATCACCTGGAAAGCAGTTGATGCTTGTGGTAATGAGTCGGATGTCGTTTCTCAGACAATCATTGTAGAAGACACTACTGTTCCTTCTATCAGCGCTGCCGGTGAAAACGCTACTATCGAGTGTCCTGCTTCTCCTGAGTTCACTGCTCCTACTGCCAACGACAGCTGCAGCGATGCAGAAGTAGTTGTGGTATCGGATGTAACGACTGAGGCTTGTGGCAACACGTATAGCCGCACTATCAGCTGGAAAGCAGTTGATGCGTGTGGTAATGAATCAGCAGTTGTTTCTCAGACTATTAATGTAGTTGACAATACCAACCCTGAATTCACATTTGTTCCTGAGGCTCGCTACTTCGCATGCGGAGATTCATATACTGAACCTGCAGCAGCAGAAGCCAGCGACAATTGTGATTCAGATGTGGAAGTGAATTTCACCAGCACTGTTTCTCCAAGCGATTGTCCTCAGCAGCAATTGGTGATCAACACTTGGACAGCAATCGACGATTGTCAGAATGAAACTTCTGTTGTCGTAATCGATGTGATTACTATCTGTCCTGAAGTAGAGGAAGTAACTGCTTGTGACGAGTATGTGTGGTTTGGTACTACATACACAGAGTCCGGCAGCTATGAGCATACTGAGATCGAAAACGACTGCGATGTTGTATATGCGCTTGAGTTGACCATCAACGAAAGCAGCAACACATCATTTAGCGCAGTAGCTTGTGTAAGCTACACTTGGAATGGTGTTCCATATACCGCCTCAGGTAACTATACCCAGGTATTTGAAAATGCCGCCGGTTGTGATTCTACCGTAACGCTGCAACTCACCATCAACCAGCCTTCATCAGCTCAGGTGAGTGCAACAGCCTGCAGCAGTTACACCTGGAACGGTCAGACATACACCAATTCAGGTGTATATAGTTACAACACTACCAATGCAGCAGGATGTGACAGCACGGTTACTTTGACACTTACCATCAACACACCTAGCGTTGCTGCTACTTTGATCACAGCAAATCCAGGCTTTACTATTAACACCGGTGCTTCTGTTACACTGACTGTAAATGGTGGTTCATTAGGAACCGGAGCTGTGTGGAAGTGGTATCGCGGCAGCTGCGGCGGAACCTTCGTAGGTACAGGCAACAGCATTACGGTTACACCTTCAACAACCACGACCTACTTCGTTCGTGCTGAAGGATTGTGCAACACTACTGCCTGTATATCACGCACAGTGACTGTGACTCCACCTTGCGGACCACAATCGTTGGTGAGCAATGCACCGAACAACACAACGTGCTATGGTACGTCAGTTACTTTAACTGTCGGAGGAACACTCGGCAGCGGAGCATCTTGGAAGTGGTATAAGAACTCATGTGGTGGCATCTGTGTTGGTACCGGAACTAACCTAGCGGTTATGCCAACTTCAACTACGACCTACTACGTTCGTTCGGAAGGAGGTTCTTGCGGCACAACATCGTGCATGTCAATTACCATCTACGTTAATTACACTCCAAGCCGTCCTGCCTACATCACCGGTCTTACTTCCGGTCTATGTAATCGCACCGGTGTAACCTACTGCACTCCTGCTGTAACCGGAGCTACTTCTTACCAATGGTCAGTTCCGACAGGTGCTACCATCGTAAGCGGTCAAGGCACTACTTGTATCACTGTTAACTTCAGTGGTTCATTGGGAAGCAACAGCGTTTGCGGTTACTCAGCTATATGTGTTCGCGCCGTAAACTCATGCGGATTGAGCCAAGCTCGTTGTGTGAACTTGTATACTGCACCTTCGGGATTTGCAACGCTCTACGGATTAAATTATGTCTCGCAAGGAATAACGACCACATATTCTGTAAGCAGTGTAAGTGGTGCTACATCCTATAACTGGGTTGTTCCTACAGGTTGGACTATTTTGAGTGGTCAAGGCACTAGCTCCATCAGCGTATTGACAGGTCATAACTCAGGTTATGTGAAGGTGACCCCATCTAATGCGTGCGCAAGCGGAAGCATGCGTATGAAGTACGTAATCGTGAATAGTCCAGGATTCCGTAACGCTGAAGTTGTCGATGACGTCGATGTTGAAACTCCGGACGCTGTTCTTTACCCGAACCCGGCAAACGAATCGTTCACCATTGAAAGTGGCGATGCACTGCCTTCATTCGTAGAAGTACTGGATATTTCAGGTAAGGTTGTTTACAACGGCACGGGTGTTATTCAAGTGAATACGCAGCAATTGTCAACCGGAATTTACTTGGTTCGCATCTACTTCAACGATGAGATCCAGACCAAGCGCCTTGAAATTGTACATTAACAGTAAACACATATAAAACCCTTGAAAAATCCCGGAATTCCGGGATTTTTCTTTTTCTAACACCCTGTTATTCAGTCTGAATAACTTTTGGCTGCCTCGGGTTGCCAGTTTCACATTTCATAACTACCCTTGCAACGCTAATTTTTTGGCGGTGACCCTACCCTAAACGAACGCTAACCCTTTGATTAGTTGGGTCTTTCCGCAAACCTGCTTTTATGATTCATTACGTCCGAGGTAAACTTATTGAGAAGAGCCCTGTGCATGCTGTCGTTGACTGCAATGGCATGGCTTACTACCTGCATATTTCCCTTGGAACCTTCGGGAAATTGGGTGAAGCTGACACTGTGACGATGTATACTCACTTCAGTATAAACAGCAACGACTTTTCAACTCACCTATATGGCTTTGCCGATGAAGCTGAGCGTGATGTTTTCCGCAAGCTCGTCTCGGTAAGCGGTGTTGGTCCCAACACCGCTCGCATGGTGCTCAGCGGGTTGAGCACCGACGAAGTGAAGCAAATGATTTTAATGCGCGATGTGGCCGGTTTCAAACGAATAAAGGGCATTGGCGAAAAAACTGCAGAGCGCATCATCATTGATTTACATGATAAAGTGGCCAAGACAGGAGAAATTCTTGTGGAAAAAATGGGGGTTCCGCACAATATCCAAAAACAGGAAGCGTTAGCGGCCCTGACTTTATTAGGATTAGACAAAACCAAAACCGAGAAACTCATTGATAAGATCGTGGTCATGCAGCCTGGAATTGCCTTAGAAGACCTGATCAAGCAAGTATTGAAGCAACTGTGACGAGAAGAATATTTACATCCGGCAAGCTGGCTTTGGCTGCAAGGCTTTGTTTTGTGCTGTCGTTTAGCGCGCTGGTGTGGTTGGGTATGGCCAATCCAAACTTCCGTTATCTGGAACCAGCACCTCTTCAACGCACCGAAAAAGAAATAGTTGCAACCGACACCATCGGCGACTTGATTTGGCCGGTAGAAGACAATGTTAACCCAACCGAAGACGCTGGAGGGATTAACATTCCACTTCCCGACAATATTCAGTATTCTGTAGAGTATAATCCAGCAACCGGCCAATATGAAGTTGTGCAATCAGTCGGTGGTACATTCGATTATCGTCCTCGCACCTCCATGACGCTCGAGGAGTACATGGAAAGCCAGGAAACAGAAAACGTCAGCTCCTACTGGAAAGAAATCCAGGAAGAGGAAGATGAAGCCAATCGTGAATACTCGAAAGTGATTAAAGTTGGAAGTGAGGGCTTCGAAAACATCTTCGGTTCGAACGAAATTGAAATTCGCCCGCAGGGTTCTGCTGAACTCACTTTCGGAGTCAACTCCTCGAAAACCGATAACCCCCGTATTCCGGAGCGTCAGCGCCGTATTACCACTTTCAATTTCGATCAGAAGATCCAATTGAACGTAGTCGGCAATATCGGTACCCGCATGAAGCTGAACGTGAACTACAATACGGAAAGCACGTTCGACTTCGAAAATCAAATGAAGTTGCAATACACCGGCGATGAAGACCAGATTATTCAAGGTATTGAACTTGGTAACGTTTCACTTCCGTTGAGCGGATCCCTCATTCAAGGAAGCAGCAGTTTGTTCGGAGCAAAGGTTTCTACCAAATGGGGAAGGCTTCGCAACACAACCGTCGTATCGCAGCAGCGTGGGGAGCGAAAAGAAATCACCATTCAAGGCGGTGCGCAGTCTACCAACTACGATATCACA
The DNA here is from genome assembly GCA_044348775.1 of Flavobacteriales bacterium. Lineage (GTDB taxonomy): Bacteria > Bacteroidota > Bacteroidia > Flavobacteriales_D > Sanyastnellaceae > JAIBBG01. The sequence goes on from JBIKSC010000009.1 coordinate 5,794, forward strand.
GCTGATAACTACGAAGCGAATCGTCACTACTTCCTTTCAAGCTGGTTTCGCGAAGAGTACGATCGCGCCATGGCATCCCTGCCTGTCGTTGGAAGTGGCGTGAACATTACACGTATCGAAGTGTGGTTAGTGAACTTACAGTCTAATACTCAAGATGTACGTAATGCCATCGCATTCACTGATTTGGGAGAGTCCCCGGAATATATGTCGAGCGACATCACGGACGGCGCAGGAGGTGCACCCCTGCAGGACAACATCCTGTTCGACAATGCCAACATTGCAGTAACCACGGCGGGTAACCCTTCAAACCTTAACAACGACATTTATCTTGAAACTACCGGAACAGACCCTTCCAATCCCAACTCTGCATTTTCTCAATCAGTATTAAGCGGAAGCCAGGCCATACAAGCACTTTCCGGTAATACAACAGGCGGTTACAGCAATATGCAAAATGGTACACACTTCGAACGTGTGAACAATATGCGAAAGCTCACGCCTACCGAATTCACCTATAATACGCGCCTCGGATTTATCTCGCTCAAGCAGTCGCTCAATAATGCAGAAGTGCTGGCTGTTGCTTACGAATACACCCTCAATGGGAAAACATATCAGGTTGGTACTATTTCACAAGATGGATTTGCCGCGCCACAGGCCCTCATTCTAAAATTGCTCAAGCCAAGTATTACACGCGTCAAACTCGGCAATAATCAGCAAGCTCCACTATGGGCTAACATGATGAAAAACGTCTACTCGCTTGGTGCGTTTGGTATTGCTCCAGAAAACTTCCGTCTCGATGTGTGGTACAATAACCCGACAACAGGCGTTAACCAAAACTACATTCCGCGTCAACCGCTCGACGGACAAATTCTTTTGCAGGTGCTCAATCTCGATAAAATCGATGCCCAGCAAATGCCCTATCCGGATGGGTTTTTCGACTTCATACCGAATGCTGCTACCAACGGCGGATTGATTGACGCACAGAATGGCCGCATCTACTTTCCGGTGGTTGAACCCTTCGGTAATCACTTAGCCAAAAAAATTCGTGATGGACTGCCCGGACAAGAAGCGCTAGCGAATCAGATTATTTCGCAGGTCGTTTACCAACCCCTCTATGACTCCACGAAGACAGCTGCACAGATATTGTTCCCGAATTTGAATCGATATCGAATAAAAGGACAATACCAATCCTCATCCGGTTCAGAGATTTCGTTGAACGCTCTCAACATACCTCAAGGATCCGTGGTTGTGACAGCGGGAGGCATTAAACTAACAGAAGGCATCGACTATACAGTTGACTATAACCTTGGGCGCGTTCGTATTCTGAACGAAGGCATCTTGAGTAGCGGCCAGCCCATCAAAGTCTCGACCGAGAGTAACTCGATGTTCAACCTGCAATTCAAAACCATGTTGGGGAGCCGGTTCGACTATAAATTCAGCGACAACTTCGCTGCCGGAGCTACCTTCCTGAATCTTCGGGAGCGCCCTGTTACCCAGAAAGTGAATATGGGCGATGAACCTGTGAATAATACTGTGTTGGGACTTGATCTTGCTTACCAAAAGGAGGCGCCTTGGCTCACACGTTGGGTGGATCGTATACCGCTGATTGATACGAAAGCCAAATCGAATGTTTCATTTTCAGCAGAAGGTGCCAAACTATTCCCCGGACACAGCAGGGCTATTTCAAAAGACGGTAACTCATACCTCGACGACTTCGAGGGAAGCCAGAGCATCATTGACTTGCGCAGCCTCAACCAGTGGTTTATGGCGAGCACTCCCAAACAACAAGCGAGTTTATTTCCAGAAGGAAATTTCGAAGACAGCCTCATCTACAACTACAACCGGGCACGCTTGAGTTGGTACGTAATTGACCCTCTATTCTTCCGAACTACAAGCGGATTAACTCCACAAAATATTATTGATGATAATTGGTACAGTGATCATCGCATGCGTGAGATTTTGGAAAGTGAAGTGTTTCCCAATCGCCAATTGCCTCCGGGAACTCCTCCCAATATTGCGACATTCGATTTGAACTATCAACCTTCTGAGCGCGGACAATACAACTATGAGCGTCCATTCGGCACCAATGAGTCGGCAGGTTTAACCCCCAACGGTAAACTCTTGGATCCTGAAAGCCGCTGGGGAGGTGTTCAGCGTGCATTGACAACAACAGACTTTGAAGCGAGCAACGTGCAATTCATTCAGTTCTGGGTGATGGATCCGTTTAATGACGATGGTGGTAATGAAACCGGAGGTGATTTATACTTCAACCTGGGTAACGTTTCGGAAGATGTATTAAATGACAACAACTGGACTTACGAGAATGGTTTCCCCAGTCCGAATGCACAACTTGATACGGACACCTCAACATGGGGGTTGTATCCATCACCCAACAACTTCAATGTGGTGAATGCATTCGACAACTCAACCGGTAGCTATGCCTCGCAGGACATTGGTCTTGACGGATTGAATAATTCCGGGGAGTCGGGCTTCTTTGCAGACTGGCTCAACGAGGTGAACAGCTTCTTGAATGACTCTGCCTATGCCGCTTATGCCCAAGACCCTTCTTACGACGACTTCAAATATTTCCGCAGTTCGGAAGCCGATGGAGCAGCGCTTAACACATTGGACCGCTATGTTTATTTCAATAATAACGAAGGAAACTCCAACACGGCTACCCCGGATGGTTACCCCATAACAGCAACAACACTTCCGAACTCGGAGGACATTAACCAGGATATAACGCTCAACAATATTGAGAGCTACTTTCAATATCGCGTGAGCATGCGTAAGAACGATTTGGGAGAAGCAAATATTGGTCGCAACTACATTACAGATAGTTTCGAAACTACCAGAACCGTAGCTGATGGAACAGAAAGAAAAATCCGATGGTATCAATTCAAAATACCTATCAAAGAATTCGAAAGTCGATACGGGGGTATTTCCGATTTCCGTTCCATACGGTACATCCGAATGTTCCTGAAAGGCTGGCAACAACCTGTAACGTTGCGCTTTGCCCGTCTGGAATTAGTGCGCGGTGAATGGAGAAAATTCGATGGTGCTTTAAAAGCACCCGGTGAAATTGAAATGGGTGATCCGCCTCCAACCATCTTCAACATCGCTGCCGTTAACATCGAAGAAAACGGAAACCGTGAACCTGTTCCCTATGTTGTACCTCCAGGCATCATTCGAGAGCAAGATGTTGCCAGTGCCAACCTGCGCAGTTTGAATGAGCAGTCATTGTCGTACCAGATTTGTAACCTCGAGGACGGTGATTCGCGCGCGGCTTATCGCACAGTCAATTTCGACTTGCGCCAGTACAAGCGCTTACGCATGTTTGCCCACGCTGAAGCACTCGGTGTTGAAAGCGAACTCAAGGATAAGGACTTGACTGTTTTTGTCCGATTGGGATCAGATTTCAACGACAACTACTATGAGTATGAGCTTCCCATGAATGCTACTCCGTGGTATACCAGCGACGATGAAGCAATTTGGCCTGAAGAAAACAACTTCGATATTTTCATTAAAGACCTGCAAAATCTCAAAGCCAACCGACCTCCAGGAACACCCATTACTTCCGAGTACACGGCGCGCGTAGGCGAAGCGAAGATTACAGTTAAGGGAAATCCGAATATAGCGAACGTTACTATTCTCATGATTGGTGTGCGCAACCCCGCCAAACTAGCCAATGTGTTTAGCGCTACAGATGATGGCCGAGCCAAATGCGCTGTTGTTTGGGTAAACGAATTGCGATTATCTGAGTTCGATGAAACCGGTGGATGGGCCGCGGTAGCTCGCCTCAATGCCACGATGGCCGATTTCGCTACGCTGGCCGTAGCCGGAAATATGTCGACCCCCGGTTGGGGAACATTGGAACAAACCGTACAGGAACGTCAGCAGAAAACCGTAGTTGGTATCGACGCCAACTCCACCCTGCAACTCGGCAAATTCTTCCCTGAAAAATGGGGAGTAACCCTCCCTATGTATGTGGGCTACTCAGAAACCGTAAACACGCCGCGCTTCAGCCCGTTGCAACCCGATTTGGAAATGGGTGATCTACCTAATGTTAACCAGGATATCAAGAAGAAATCGCAAGACTACGTAAAACGAAGGAGCATCAACTTCACGAATGTCAGAATAGCTCCAAAGAAAGGTGCCGCATCAGCAGATGCAGGTAAAACTCCACCTGCCGGCGGAGCAACGCCGCCACCGCCACCGTCCGGAGGAGGAGGCGGGAGTAAAGAACGCTTCTACAACATCAAGAATTTTTCGGTGACCTATTCCTACAATGAAGAATACAAGCGCGACATCAATATTGACTGGCGACTGCACAAGACCTATCTCGGAGCGTTCGACTATAACTTCACGAATAAACCAAAAGAAATTAAGCCGTTCGAAAAAATTCCAATCATCAAAACATCGAAATATCTCAAGTGGATTAAAGACTTTAATTTCTATCCAAGCTATAAGCAGATAGGCTTCCACACCGAAATGAACCGCGGTTACGAAACCAGTCGTATTCGTAACAACACTCTTGAGCTAACCGGTGTATACAGCGACATATTGCTCACAACACAAGTTCAGAAGACCTGGAACTGGACTCGTGCTTACACCTTTAAATATGACCTTACCAAGAGCTTGAAATTTGACTTTGCAGCGAATACGATGGCTCTTGTGGGTGAACCGCGTGGTGTCATAGACAAAGAAAACACCGAGTGGTTCGATGCATATAAGGACACTGTTTGGAGCAATATTCAAGCGGGTGGAAACAACACCACGTACAATCACAACGTCAATCTTTCTTACAAACTGCCTTTTGATAAGTTTCCGCTCATCGACTTCATCAGCAGCGATGCACGCTACGCCGCGACTTATCGCTGGGATCGCGCCCCATTCTCTCAAGACTCACTTGGCAACACTATTCAGAACACACGCCAACTGCAATTGAATGTGCAGGGCAATTTGGAAACACTCTACAATAAAGTACCTCTGCTCAAGGACATCAATACAGGCAAAAAGCCGAAAGATGACAAGAAGAAGACCGAGAAAGAAGACCCAACCAAAAAAGACGGATTCGGGAAAGATGAAGAAGAAAAAAAGGCAAAACGAGAGCCAATCAACCCTACCCACGTTGCCTTACGTTTCCTTATGATGGTGCGCAATGTGAGCGGAACCTACACACGCAACGAGGGGATGCTCCTTCCTGGTTATGCCCAACCTTCAAAAATTCTAGGAATGGATGAAAGCTTTAATGCACCTGGCATTCCTTTCATCGTCGGACAGCAAAACACAGACATCTGGGGTAATCCAACAGGTGAAAACTTTGCCCTAAATGCCGCAGCCAACGGATGGCTTGTGCAGCTTCCAGCGCTGAACACTCAATACAACGAAACGTATTCGGAAACGTGGAATTATAAAATCAACCTGGAACCTATCAAGAGCTTCAAAATCGAGCTCACGGCCAACCGCACAGAAGGAAGAAACCTTACCAGCTTCTTCCGTCTTGATGATGAAACAGGTGAATATGTTTTTGATTCACCCATGGAAACCGGCAACATAAGCGCCTCCATCATTTCATGGCCTACTGCATTCCTTCGTGATGACGAAAAAAACGATTACCAAAATGACGCGTTCGATGCGTTTCTCGATAACCGTTTAACTTTCTCAGAGCGATTAAACGGCGAAAGTTACCAAGTGGCCTCTCCGGAAGCTAACGGCTACTACAGCGGCTGGGGACCTACCTCTCAAGATGTTGTTATTCCTGCGTTTCTTGCTGCCTATACAGGCCGCGACGTCAATGAAGTTTCTTCCAACCCATTCAAAGCGAAAGTGCAGCCCAACTGGACCGTAACTTATGATGGTCTGTCAAAGATTCCTGCCATCAAAAAATATTTCAAGCAATTCAACCTGAAGCATAGCTATCGCTCTACCTATACAACCAGCTACGTAAGCAATCTGAACTTCACACCGAATGAAGGCGGCCTACCAACAACGGTCGATCAAAGCGACTTCCCGAACTACATCACAAGCCGACAAATTAACAGCGTGAATATTTCGGAACAGATCACACCGCTTTCGCTTGACATGACACTGAAGACAAAGAAGAAAAAGAATTCCGAAAAGACAAACGAGCCTCAGCTGAAGGTAGAGTACAAGAAGGATCGGACTATGGCATTGGGTCTCACCAACTATCAAATCACCGAAACTAAGAGCAACTCCCTGACGCTTGGTTTGGGTTACAAAATCAATGAAGTTCCTAATCCGTTCAGAAAGAAAAACAGCAAGCTTCCTATTAAGATGCTGGCAAATACATCGCTCAACCTGCGAGCCGATTTGACCGTTCGGGATAACGTAACTCTGATACGCAAAATGGTAGAGCAAACCAGTCAGCCCACGGCAGGGCAACGTTTGTACAGTTTGAAAACGAGCGCAGACATGGCGGTTAGCGATAAACTCACCATTCGCTTCTTCTACGATCACCAACTCAATAAGCCGAAGATTTCAACTTCATTCCCGACCTCGAATATTTCAACCGGTATTTCACTGCGTTTCAGCCTCAACAGCTAAAAACCAATTCCACGCGAATTAACCATGGGTGCCTTGCGCAAGACCTTTCTTTCGAATCTTCTGCTGCTCATTGGAATCAATTTGCTTATTAAGCCCTTCTATCTGCTGGTAGTTGAAGCAGGAGTTCAGGAACGACTCGGTCCGGATGCCTATGGAATGTATTTCGCCTTGCTTAATATTTCATACATACTCAATATTCTTCCTGATTTAGGTATTACCAACTGGAATAACCGACATGTTGCAACGGAAGGTGCCGTTCATGCATCACAGCTTCAAAAGTTAATGCGAATAAGAATTCTGCTGGGTTTAATCTATCTCTTGGCATGCACTCTTATTGGGCTTTTGATGGATTATGAAAATCATGAAATAGCCTGGCTCATCATTCTTGCCTTTAATCAGGTACTCTCCACCGCAGTATTGTTCTTACGATCATACTTGGCAGGAATGCATGCCTTCGCCAGCGATCGTTTTATTTCCATTCTCGATCGTTTGCTCCTCATTGGGATGCTCGGTTCCGCTCTCGTCTTGATTCCACGAGATGAAGTTTTTCCTATTTCGTATTTCATCTACAGTCAAACCATAGCCTATGGCATCACTCTTCTTGTGTGCCTTCTTATGGTGTTTCGCATTCGTGCGAAAGGGACTAGGCAAGCACCCTTGTCGACCGAAACTGTGCTTGCCTCGAGCCTACCCTTTGCTCTTCTCATCTTGTTTTCAATGTTCTCCGGTCGAATAGACGCTATTATGTTAGAACGCATGAAAGGAAGTTTCGATGCAGGTATTTACGCTATGGCGTTTCGTTTAGGCGACATGCTCACTATGATATCATATTTATTTGCTGTGCTGCTATTACCGATGTTTTCAAGACAGCTAGCCCACAGCGAAGAACCGCGTCATCTTTTTGCAATCTCATTCCGACTGCTGTTGGCAGGCTGCACATGGGTAGCACTCATCTCATGTTTCCAACCGGATGCAATACTCAACATGCTCTATAACGAACATATCAGTGAAGCGTCTAATGTGCTTCCTTGGACAATTGCATCTGCAGCCATGTTCTCATTGCAATACACCACCGGAACCCTGCTCACAGCCGGCCATAAAATGAAAACATTAATTGTCATTGCCTGCTTAAGCCTTGTTGTTAATGTATACGTCAACGTTCAGCTTATACCTACTAAAGGTTCAGTCGGAGCAGCACAGGCAGCCTTCCTAACTCAAACCTTTGTATTCTTGATACAATCCATTTTCATTCATCGTTTCTATCGAGTTTGGACCAAACAACTCATTTCGCATAGCATGCTATTTCTTCTCATCGGCTTTGCAGGATCCTATTTCGTATCAACTCTGAATGCGCCTGTTTACCAGGCCATTCTGTACACAACCTTTCTTGTAATTATAGCTGGCGTTTTCACGAAAATGCTACCCTTAGGAGATTTCAAAAAGGTTTTACCAATCGCAAATACGTCATCGGAAGAATCCTAAAACGAGCTTTACCTTTGCAAACATTCAAACCATCACCATGAACGAGAATTCATCAGAAAACAAGACGGCCTCACTTGATTCATCGAACCTGTTCATACTTCTCTATTCGTGGAGAAAACCAATCATAATCGTCTCTATTGCTGCTGCTATTATTTCGGCTATTGTCAGTCTATTACTGAAAGAGCGCTATAAGAGTGCTGTAGTGTTGTACGCAGAACAGCAACACTCATTCGGAGCGCAACTATTGGAGGACGTGCAGAAGGAAGATTTACTTGCGTACGGAGAAGAGGAAGATGCAGAACGACTTCTGCAAATCATTAACTCGGATCAAGTGCGAAATAAGATTATTGAAAAATATCAATTGTGGGATGTCTATGAAATCAACCGAGACGACCGCGGCTCGAATACGCTCATTGTAAAAGAGTATAAGAGCAACGTGTCGGCACAACTTACCAAATTCGGTTCAATTGAAGTTGCGGTGCTTGATGAAAAACCGGAGCGCGCTCGCGACATGGCCAATGATATCGCAATCTTCAGCGACTCTGTAGCAAACCGATTGCGCAGCGAACGAGCTCTTACAGCATTTAAATACGCGGAATCTTCGCTCCAAGGACTTCTCAATGAAGTTCAAACCATGGAAGATTCTATGAAGGTTTTACAAGAGATGGGCGTATACAGCTACGTAGAACAAATTACCGCTCTTACTGAAATGTATGGAACAGCCATAGCATCGGGCCACCCCGACAGAGCTCTGCAGCTTAAGCAGCAAATGGATTTTCTATCCAAGTATGGTGCAACCTATGTCAACTTAGAAACGAACTTGCAAGAAGCCTACATCAAGCTCAACGTTCTCAGAAAGCGTTTTGACCTCATGAAAATTGACGTTGAAAGCAATATACCGGTTATGCGCGTAGTAGACTATGCAGCTGCGGCCGACAAAAAATCATTCCCCATTCGCTGGCTCATCGTAGCAATGAGCACTTTATCTGCATTCGTTTTCACATTCATTATTTTGCTCGTCCTCGACAATTTCAAGCGACTACGCTCTGAAGGTAGAATTTGATGGCATGACACAACCATCGGCACATCTAAAACGAAACCTGTATGTTCTTTCAGTCGTTTTTCTGGCTGTTATGGGCATTGGAATTTACTTCGAGCACTATGAAGTGTTGCTCATTCCGGCTGCATTAACAGTTCTATGGGCGGCTTTTTTCAAACTCGATTATCTGATCCTATTCATTGCCTTTTGTACTCCATTTAGTATCAATCTAGAACAACTGGAAGTCGGAGGCGTAGGCATGTACCTTCCTACCGAGCCATTACTGTTTGGTGTGCTTATGCTTTTTCTCTTCAAGCTTCTTTCCGGAAAAAGCATTGATCAAGCAATTTTCAGACATCCTATCAGCTACTTGCTTTATGGATACCTTGCTTGGATGGCTATTACAAGCGCAACAAGTGCTTTTCCGATTGTAAGCCTTAAATTCCTTATAACCCGCCTTTGGTTCATCGTTTCCTTCTACTTCATTGCCATACATGTCTTTCGTGATAAACGAATGATGAAGTCCTATTTATTGCTCTATCTTTTTTCACTGACCTGGGTAATTATTTACACCATTACTCGGCATGCGCAGTTTGGCTTCGATAAAGATTCGGCTCATTGGGTTATGGAACCCCTTTTCAAAGATCACACTAGCTATGGCGCTGTATTGGCTATGTTTTTTCCGATCGTTCTTGCTCTGCTCGCGCAACGAAACATGAACCTGCTCATGCGTGTGCTGCTAACCATCGGCTTTGTAGTGCTCACAGCCGGAATCGTATTGTCATATACACGCGCTGCCTGGATTTCAATCATTGGTGCGGCAGCAATCTTGGCCGTTATGCTACTCCGCATTCAACTTCGTCATCTTCTATTGGGGGCATCCATTGCCGGTGGAGTGCTTATTCTTGGATGGGACGACATCGTTATGAGCCTTGAGCAAAACAAGCAAGAAAGTAGTGACGACCTGAATGAACACGTGAGCTCCATATCAAATGTATCATCAGATGCCAGCAATCTGGAACGCTTGAATCGATGGAATTGCGCCTTCGAACTATTTAAAGAGCGCCCTATTATGGGTTGGGGTCCCGGTACGTACCAATTTGTCTACGCACCGTTTCAACGTGCAAAAGACAGAACAATCATTAGCACCAATCAAGGTGATGGGGGCAATGCCCACAGTGAATATCTCGGCCCACTATGCGAGCAGGGTGTGCTAGGTACTTTTTGGGTACTAGCTCTGCTCTATGGCATAACTCACCTTGCATTTCGGCTTTTCTACTCGCTTCAAGAGCGCGACTTAAAATTGCTCATAGCCGGAGCATATCTGGGTCTCATGACCTACTTCATTCACGGTGTGCTCAACAACTATCTCGATACAGATAAGGCTTCCATTCCCTTCTGGGGTTTTATAGCGATATTAGTTGCTGTTGATTTATATCACAGTAAACCATCAGCCTCGCAGAGCGCGTAATACTGCTTCCGCTTTTAACAAACACTCTTCGTATTCGTCCGCAGCATTGCATAAAGCCGTGATGGCGCCACCTACATGGCAACTTACTTTTCCATTCAGGTTGTCGTACTGCACACTGCGAATCACCACATTAAAATCAAAGTTTCCATTAGGTTCTATGTATCCAACGGAGCCCGAATAAATACCACGCTCCGTTTTTTCGTGACCGGCTATCAGCTTCATGGCGCTGAGCTTCGGTGCACCTGTCATACTTCCCATCGGAAAAGTTGTTTTGATTAAATCAACCCAACCGGTTGCAGAAGGAATCCTGCAACTAATGGTCGATACCAAATGATGCACAGTTTTAAAACTGTGAACTCCAAAAAGCTCGTCCACAACAACGCTATCTCGCTCTGCACAACGTGAAAGATCATTTCGCACCAAATCCACAATCATCACATTTTCGGCGCGCTCTTTCCGACTATAAACCAACTCATGCTTTAACCGATTATCCTCCTCTGTTGTTTGGCCTCTGCGAGCTGTTCCCTTGATGGGCTGCGAGACAACACGATTACCCTCGCGCCTCAAATAACGCTCGGGTGAAGCGCACATCACGGTATGATTTCCCCATCGCGCATAAGCAGAGAAAGGAGCTTCCGTTTGCTTGTAAATGCGCTTCCAAACAGAAGCTGTATCGTTCCAATTCGCTTGCCCTTCGAAAGGCAGGCAATAATTCAGCTCATATACATTTCCAATTGCTATTTGTTGTTTTAACTCTTCGATATGGCGATTGTATTCCTCACGCGTTACGGCCGGTATCAAGTCCATACCCAAAGCACCTTCCTCAGGCTGCAAACTCAACCACTCATCAAACGTGGAATTCCATTCACCCTTTAGCACCTCAACACTTTCACCACGTAACTTGAACAGATTAATCGGACGAAAAAGAACCAATTGCGGAAACGAAGATGGTTCCAGCTGCTCATCATCAAAGCGCTCTAGCGAGCGACGCACATCGTAGCCCACCCATCCGAATATCCAGTCGTTCGAAGATTTTATCCAGGCATCCAACTCCTCCCATCTGACCTCTTCACGTGCAGGAATCACGAAGCTATCGGCTATACCCGCAGCCAGCAATGCATCACAATCATTGCGCGGGAATCGCACATAAAAGAGGCCATCTGAAGTGTTCATGCACGACAAAAATACTTGTCACTCCGTGAATTATAGCGGTGTTTGAAGTCAGCAACCATACTTTTGCCTCCACTCACCCCCATGAAAACAGCCATGGGGGCTTTTGCCTATGTTTATATCTGACTTGAATGCATTATACAGCAACTCTGCTACCACTCAAAAGATGGCAGAGTTATCCAATCCAACGGGTGCAAAGCTGCACTTGCGTGGGCTTGTGGGAAGCGGGGCTGCTCTGGTAGCCTATGCCGGCATGCAAAAAACGGGAGGCACACATCTGTTCTTGCTGCCCGATAAAGAGGAGGCAGCTTACTTGCTCAATGATTTAGAAAACGCAGCCGGTAAAATGCCCGGTGAGGATAATACCGCTTCAAAGCTCCCCGTTGATCTATACTTCTTTCCACGAAGTGCTCGGCAGGCCTATGAAGTTGAACAAACCGATAATGCCAATGTGGCAATGCGCGCGGAAGTACTTAATGAACTGCGAAAGAACCTCGGCAAAGAACAAACGGGCAAACCTATTTGCATCATTACCTACCCGGAAGCACTCGCTGAAAAAGTAATCACGGAGCAAGAACTCAGCGGAGCAACGTTTGAAATCGTGCAAGGCAATACGCTCGATATTGATTTTGTCGATGAATGGATGCACACCTATGAATTCGAGAAAGTGGACTACGTCTATGAACCCGGACAGTATGCTGTCAGAGGTGGCATCATTGATATCTTCTCATACAGCTTCGATCATCCATACCGCATCGAATTGTTTGGCAATGAAGTGGAGAGCATCCGAAAATTCGAACCGGATTCGCAATTGAGCGTTGCAAAAATGACGAAGGCCACCATCGTGCCCAACGTAAGCATGCGAAGCACCGAAGAAGCACGCATCTCTATGCTAGAGTTCATGCCTGCATCTACTCTCATCTGGATAAAAGACACGGAGGGCGCGCTGAATAGAATGGACATTGAACTGGAGAAAGCGCAAAGTCGTTATGAAAAACAAGCGGGGTTATTCGAGCGAATGACGCCTCAACAACTTTATACTACGAAACAAGAGCTGTTTGATCAGCTCATTCAGCGGCGCGTTATTGAATTCGGTTCACAACGCAAGTTCACCGAGAGTGAAACCGTTTCATTCGACATGGAACCGCAACCGGCTTTCAACAAACATTTCGATTTGCTGAGCACCAACCTGGCCAACAATGCCAAGGCCGGATACACCAACGTCATTGCAGCAGGGCAGCCAAAACAAATAGAACGCCTCTACCAGATTTTTTCCGACAAGGACCACGCGATAAACTTCACGCCCCTGACAGTTGAATTTTCGGAAGGGTTCATTGACAAGGAAAACAAGATTCTTGTTTATACAGACCATCAAATTTTCGAACGTTACCATCGCTTCCGGCTCAAGGAAGGATTCAAGAAAAGTAAAGAGGCGCTCACCATTAAGGAGATTATGTCGCTGCAACCGGGCGACTATGTTGTGCATATCGATCATGGCGTGGGGCAGTTTTCCGGTCTTCAAAAAATCGACGTGAATGGAAAAGAGCAGGAGGCTATTCGACTAACTTACAAGGGAGGTGATATACTATATGTTAGTATTCACTCGCTTCACCGCATTTCCAAATTTGTTGGTAAGGAAGGATCCACTCCGAGTATGGACAAGTTGGGCAGCAATGCCTGGCAAACAATCAAGAGAAAGACCAAAACGAAGGTGAAGGAAATCGCCTTCGACTTGATTAAGCTTTACGCTAAAAGAAAGGCCACAAAAGGCCATGCCTTCGAGCCCGATGGATATATGCAACATGAACTTGAAGCATCCTTCATGTATGAAGACACGCCCGATCAGCTGAAAGCGACACAGGCCGTAAAAGAAGACATGGAAGCTCAGGCACCCATGGACCGTCTCGTTTGTGGCGATGTCGGCTTCGGAAAAACTGAAATCGCCATGCGCGCAGCATTCAAGGCTGCGACCGACGGAAAACAAGTCGCTGTTTTAGTGCCAACAACGATTCTATCGCTGCAACACTTCAAAAGTTTCGCTGCACGATTTAGAGAATTCCCCATAACAGTTGATTACCTCAATCGCTTCAAAAGCGCCAAGCAACAAACCGAAACTCTCAAGAAATTAGAGCGTGGAGAAATCGACATTATCATCGGCACACACGGCATTGTAGCTCCCAAGGTAAAGTTCAAAGACCTGGGATTATTAATCATCGATGAAGAGCAAAAGTTCGGTGTTGCCGTGAAAGACAAACTGAAAACGCTTCGAGCACACATCGATACCCTCACGCTCACCGCCACCCCTATACCACGCACACTTCAGTTTTCGATGATGGGTGCCCGAGACTTATCGATTATTCAAACGGCACCTCCCAACCGACATCCCATCCAAACAGAATTGCGACCGTTCAATGAAGAGATTGTGCGCGACGCTGTCAGCTATGAGATTCAGCGCGGTGGTCAAATATTCTTTGTCCACAACCGCGTTCAGAATTTGAAAGAAGTTGCAGGCATGATTCAGCGCCTTTGTCCCGACGCTCGCGTAGCCACCGCGCATGGCCAGATGAAGGGAGAAGAACTGGAAGAAGTAATGTCGGAGTTCATAGAAGGAGCATTTGATGTATTGGTTAGCACAGCCATTGTGGAAAGCGGAATCGACATTCCGAATGCGAATACCATTATCATCAACGACGCTCATCACTTTGGAATGAGCGACCTGCACCAACTGCGCGGTCGCGTTGGCCGCAATAACAAACATGCGTTCTGCTATTTGCTGAGTCCACCACTTCACCTGCTGACGGAAGATGCGCGCAAGCGTCTCACGGCGATCGAGCAATTCAGTGACTTAGGGTCGGGCTTACATATTGCCATGCGCGACCTTGATATTCGGGGAGCCGGCAACTTGTTGGGAGGTGAGCAAAGCGGTTTCATCAACGACATTGGTTTCGAGACCTATCAGAAAATTCTGAATGAAGCAATCGATGAGTTGAAGCAAGAACACTTCAAGGAACTCTATGAAGAAGAAATCCAGCGCTCGCAGAGCTATGTTCGGGAAACAACGCTTGAGACGGATTTTGAAATTCTCATTCCGGATGAATACGTAAGCAGTATTTCAGAGAGGATAGCTCTGTACAAAGAGCTCGATGACATCAACACGGAGGAAGGCATGGAAACCTTCACCCAACATTTGATTGACCGTTTCGGTGAAATACCCAAACCCACCATATCACTTATCGAAACTATGCGTCTTCGCTGGTTGGCAAGGGAGATAGGTTTTGAAAAACTCGTATTGAAAAGCGGCAAGATGATCGGGTATTTCATTTCCAAAGAAAATTCGCCATTCTACCAAAGCGAAAAATTCTCGATTGTGCTTGAGTTCATCAAAAACAATCCGAATACAGGCAAGATGTACGAAAAAGAAAGTAGCCTGCGCATGTCGTTCGATCACGTGACCGAGTTAAAGCGAGCCATTCACCTCCTCACCTGCCTGAAATCGGGAACAAAAGTGTAGTACTTACTTTTTCGGATAGATCACCTTTCTGTACTCCAGATCCGTCTCCAGGTATTTTACAGTTACCTCGGTACCGGGCTCATACATAGGCTCTCCGGCGCATCGGTCTTCCGCTCGAAAGAGTTGACGCTCGAATCCATCCGGGGTGTACTCTATCATAGGATAATAATAGCGCTTACCGCCAATAACCGCAGACATCCAATTCGCGATTTTGCCGCGGGCTTTCTTAGCGCGAAACAGGAAGTTGATTTCCTTGCGATAAAGAACCATACCGGTAATAGCAACAGCCAGAATGATGAATGTGTAAAGTAGCTTTTCAAAAAGGGCCTGTTCCATAGTGCAAAGATGAAAAAAAAATGGTCTCGGCTTAACCGAGACCACTTTTACATCACGATTGTTTTCAGTTTATCTTCCCAAACGAATCAACGTCCTTTCACCGGTGTTCAAATCGGTCACTTCGATAAGTGCATTAGCTGCATATCGACGATCGCTGAACGTGATGGTTTGATTTCCGTATTGCCCTGTAATAGGCTCAATCAATTGTTGCCCCAAAACATTGTAGGCGTTGATGCGGATATTCTTTAGTTCATCGAACAAGAAGGTTACCTGCACTCCGCGATCTGTCAAGGTCGCTAATACATCACCGGCAAACTCTTCCGCTTGGCTGTTGTCGGTTACTGCTACTGTGCGAGTGCTCACCGACTCACAGTTGTCGTAGGTAGCCTTCAGCATTACTTCATAAGTACCCGCGCTGAAATAGGCATGCGTTGGGTTCTCTGTGTTAGATTCATTTCCGTCACCAAAATTCCAGGTATAACTATCGGCGTTTTCACTGGTATTGGTGAATTCAACCTGAGCCTCGCCATTCACAAGCTCAACACGCTCGTGTGATACTTCGAACTTGCTCAACAAGTTACTCACCGATTGCACTTCGAACTGGAACCTTCCCTCGCAACCGTTGCGGTCAACGATGTGCGCCATATACTTTCCGGCAGTCGCGTTATCGATGGTCGATCCTTCTACACCATTGTTCCAAACCACCGTGTAAGGAGCCTCTCCTCCGCTGATATTGATAGAGATTCCGCCATCATCTGTATTCTCACAGCTCGATGGCATTACCACTGCAGAAGCACCCAGTTTATTCAACTGCATTACTTCGAAATTGTAAGAGGTTGTTCCACATGCGCCATTATTGGTGATACGTGCTGTGTAATTACCTGCTGCTAATGATTCCACCTTTGCAATGCCTTCTACCGGCGCAGTACTAGCAAACAACTGTCCTTCTGTATTCAACCACTCTACGACAGAGGTTGAGTTCAAAGGCAGTGTTACTTCAGCGCTGCCACCTTGACTTGATGAACAACCTGCATCAGTTACATTCGACAATGTTGCAGCGCCAATGCGCAACTGGTAGCGCAACGTGTGGTCGCCGGCTTCAAGTGTAAGCTCAATAGAAGCACCTTCAGCGAGCACATACGAAGTGTGAGTGAATACTTCTTCCAAGGTTACGCAAGCACCCTTTGCGAATGCATCAAGACCTGTTACTTCAATTGTGTACACACCGCTAACACCTGCTTCGATGTGAATTGGAATAACCTGCTCATCACCTGTCATGCGAATGCTGTTAATGGAAAGATGTTGTCCGTGGTCATCAAGTGTAGCCATGTAAGGAGCTTCCGGAACGAAGCTGCGAATCTTACTGGCGTCGAAGGCACCATCGAATGACTTGGTAGCTGCTTCATTAGCAACCAGCACCGTTTCGTCTTGCCAGTCACCCATGCGCATGCGTATCGAAACGTAGTTAGGATTCGTTTCTGCTGAGCGGAAATTTCCGCGAGTTTTTGTTTTACATTCTTCTCGAACCAACAGGGATGGCAAAGCACCACTTGCTCTCACAAAGAATGACTGACCGGAAGCGATAAACTGACTTCCTTCGTTCGAAGACACTCCATCTACCCAAGCAGCAAATTGGTTGATGTTCGAGCGCCAAACGTAAACAGCGTCATTCACATTGACTTTATCCCATTCCTCGGCTGTCCAGTCGATAGTTGCCGGGTATGGATTACCCACCAGATTCCAACCATCCCCTTCGGCATTTCCGGTATTGGTATAGTCAACAGGCAAGTTTATATCGCCTGAATTGATGTGTCCGCGAGCTTGAATAGTGCGTGCTCCGTTGGGATACCATGAACGGTAGCCCACACCTGGCAATAAGATGTTGTTTGAATGAGTCGCTCCTACGTAGCCAATATCAATGCCCCCTGCTACCGTCTCATCGTAATGAATAAAGCTATTGAATGAGAAGTTTACTTGATCCGCCCCAGGGAAGCCCGAAGTAATAAGGTTTCCATTATCCCAATCTTCGATGGTTGCATTCTGAAATGGGCTCGACAAATTCACCCAACCCTGAACAGCTGATGGTCTGAAACGCTCCACCAAAACCTGGCCGTTGATGGTTCCGTCCACAAGCGACTGAATTTCGCCCGTACCAGTTACATCCGAATTCAAGGTCAATTTATTGTTCGTATTCAATATGCCCGCACCGGTTATTCCCAAATTACCATATACAATGGCACCTAGACCGTTCAATGATACTCCTGCAGTATTGGTGATAGACCAGTCTTGCACTCTCAAGTAACCCGTTCCATTCACCACCTGAGCAGCATCACCAATCATGTTTAAGGTTGCATTTCCATCATTCCAAACACCGTTTACGGTGATATTACCATGTACAAAAAGGTTTTGTGTACCTAATGTCTGGTTAAAAGTAGCACCTGCTTCAAGCGTAATGTTGTTGCACGTTAGTGTTTCCCAATTATTGTTTACGATTACTCCACTCTTAATTGTAAGGTTTAAATCCGCGCATGTCGCGTTCAATAAACCCGGCGTCCCGGTTGGAGAATCAGCCCAGATAGCGCCGCTCGTAAGGCCACCAATAACAGCGTAATAATGATTTTTCACCAGACATAGCGTAGCCTTTGCGCCGCTTGGAACCGTCACACCGGATGCAGTGAAAAAAGTTCCGCTGTACGTACCTTCAATCGGAGTTTCATCATCGTATTGG
>JBIKSC010000121.1:0-7515 GCA_044348775.1 Flavobacteriales bacterium
TATGAGCTTCGACGCGCGAAGTGCCTGTGGATCGGCAGCCAGTGTAGTCGCAGGCGCACTGCCCAGACTGTAACCATAAAGCACCGTGCGGTCGCCTGTTAACCCACGCTCTTTGAGCCACTGCATGCAGGTGTTTACGTCAGTAGTTAAACCACTCTCGGTGGTGGTGCCCGTAGACATGCCATAGCCTCGGTAATCCATCATGAGCACGCCATAACGATGCGTGCCGCCCACGTGCGCCATGAGTTTCGCTCGGTTCCAATAAAAGTCCATGTGGTGTTTGTTCCCGTGGCAATACACAATCACGGTGTCGGTCGCAATGCGCGTGGTATCACCCAAGTAAATGGCGTAGATGGTTTGCACATCGCCATTGTCGTCGCTCTTCAGTGAAAAAAGATGAACGTTTTCAGCATCCACATCATACGCATCGGGTAACTCTGGCAACTCGCGTTCGCCCGTGTAATTATCCAATCCATAGGTTGTCAATTCCTGCACATTGAAGAACTGGCTATCGAGACGCAAACAGGCTTGCAGACCTGTTGCAAATATGACAAGTATAATAATCCGTTTCATGGTTTTCCGAATTTGCGGGTGAAGCCGACATACACTCCGAAGGCTCCATTGGAACCGGGTGCTTTATAATCGACTGTAAGTGATTCGTGCGAAGTAAATGGTGCGAGGTATTTGCACTCAAAACTGGTATTCCATTTTCCGCGTGAGCGCGTGTAGCCAAGATTCAGAGCGGGTATCCAACGGTGCTCCTGAACACGGTCAGCCGTTCCGATTTTTTTGAGCTCATACCAGGAAGAGATGCCTGTGTAAACGAATCCCCCCTTCTTACCCACATCCCACCAAGCGTTCAAGTCAAGCGACGGATAGAAACGAGAATTCCCCTCCCATCTGTCTACCATATAAGTAGCCTGCACCAACGTTGAAATACCGGGTATTCTTCCCTCCTGCCCTCGCCATTGACGCAAGTAAGTTCCATCAATCTGCGCAACACCAAAAAGCGCGGCAGTAGTGTGCGCTCGAAGAGCAACGGTTGAAACACTATCCACACCATAAGCGGCTCCCACCGACGTAAACGGCACGGGTACTACCGCACTGCCAAACCCAACCAGCGGCCCGCCAACCGTTGCCGAAGCAGCCCACTGCTTTTTCTGCAAGGGCTTCACCATGCTCACAGGAGAACAGGAGGCAAGCAAGGCAATTGAAACAAAAAGAAGAATTCTCATGCGACAAATAAAAGGGGAAATGATTTGCGCATACATGCTAATCATCAGCACGGCAGAAATTCGTAATCCGTAATTCGTAATCTGTAATTCAATCAATCGTTCCCGCCGAATCCGCCGTCAACCTCCCCAGCTCTTCCAACTCGCGCTTGGTAAGGTCGCGCCACTTGCCGTTGGGTGTATCGAGTTTGATGTTCATGATGCGGATGCGCTGCAGGCGGGTAACTTCAAAACCAAGATACTCGCACATGCGGCGGATCTGTCGGTTGAGGCCTTGCGTGAGGATAATTCGAAACGTGCAGCGCCCAATTTTCTCGACCATGCAGGGACGCGTAACGGTGTCGAGAATGGGAATTCCTGAAGACATACGCTTCACGAAGTCGTCGTTGATTGGTTTATGGACCGACACGATGTATTCCTTTTCGTGGTGGTTGCGCGCACGCAGAATCTTGTTCACGATATCACCGTCGCTTGTCAACAGGATTAACCCTTCACTGGCTTTGTCGAGACGACCTACGGGAAAAATACGCTTGGGGTGTTTGACGAAATCGACGATGTTGTTTTTCTCGCCGCGGACATTCGTGGTACAGACGATACCAACGGGTTTGTTAAGCGCGATGTAGACATGTTCTTCACCGGTGGGCTTAATAGGCTTTCCATCGACGCGCACATCGTCGCCCTCCTTCACCTTCGTTCCCATTTCGGGCACCTTACCGTTGATGGTCACGCGACGCTCCTCGATGAGGATATCCGCCGCACGGCGCGAGCAAAAGCCGACTTCACTGAGGTATTTGTTGATCCGGGTTTCCACGGATGCGAAGGTATGTTTTTTATAACCGCAGAGGCGCAAAGAACGCAGAGAATATTCTGCGAACTCTGCGCCTCTGCGGTTAAAAAAATCAATCTTCGTGTTCCTCTTCTGTCTCGCCCTGTGTTTGGTTCACAGCTGCCCCACTAATTTCCGTATGCCGGATTTGTCCGCCGAGGTAAGCCGCGCGCGACACCACCAACAAGCAGAACAGGGACAGCACCAATACAATTCGTGAAAGGAGATTCGCTTGAGCCGACTTCACCTTTGTGAAATAAAGCGCCACAATCGATACAGTGCCTAGCACAAGCATAGACACAAACGCCCAGAACCCCGCATCTTCGTGCAGCTCGATAGCGCTTTCCAACACGCCGGGTATGTTCTCCACGGCCTCTTCCGCCCCTTCGCCCGTCAACTTAGCAATGGTTGCGCCGATAGCGGAGATGATAAATACATTGAATGCTGCAATCGACGTTTGATCGCTTTTGTGCCAAAGTCCGTGCGCCAATACAAGTAGTCCGAAAAAGGCACCGAACAAGGGAAGGTGAACAATTAGGAGGTGGATGTGTACTTGGTCCATGGTTGTATGTTTGTTTGAAGCGCGAAGAAAAGGCGAATCTCGGCCAAGGGACTTTGAGTAATGTCAGTTTCTGAAGGATTAAAGGATAATAGGATTGCAGGATTGTGGGATTATATGGAATGAAGCAGGAATCCAGCAACTTTCAACCTTCAACTTTCAATTCAGCAGAAATAGAAACACAATCACAGGGAGAATGAGTGTCTTGCGCCCCCCTATAATCCTTCAATCCTATTATCCTACAATCGTAGTTTACCGCAACTCCTCCATCGCACGTTCCAGAATCTCATCCTTGGTCAAATCGTTCCAGTCAAACGATGCAATGATGTCCGGTGGAACGCCTTGCTCGGCGTAATTCACCTTGTTCAAATCGAGCAAACGCGACACGCTGAAGCGATAGGTCCAGCCATTGAGCAACTGCCCGCCATTGGGCAGACCTCCACCACCGCCGGTGGTGTCACCTACGAGTGTTACGTTATCCAACGCTTTAGTGGTAAGCGAGAAGAAGGTGGTGGCGCTATACGATCCGCGATCGACCAACACCATCACGGGCTTCGTGTAACGAATACCGTCGTATGTGTTATAATAAAAACCATCAGGCTGCGAAAAATCATCGTGCCCCGGACCATTGCGCGTTTCATTGTACCCCGTCAAAACTCGTTCGTCCACGAAACGCTCCATAATGATCGGAATATTCAACATGTTACCTCCGCCATTGGCACGAAGGTCCAGAATCAAACCTTTCGTGTTTTCATAACGCTGTAACACGAAGTCCATATCTTCATTCGTCACGGGCGACATAAAACTTGCATAGCGAACGTAGGCAATCGAATCGCCGGCCACGAAATTGTGGGCAAGCGATCCCGTGTGCATCATATCCGCAATATAATAATCGCGAATAGTGCGTTCGTTATAGTTCGGCTGATAGTTCAACGCCACTTCATACATGGAGATGTTGAATGGCGAAACCAGGTTGGTATGATCATCACGCAACTCATTCATCATATTTCCCAAAACACGAAAGAGCTCCTCTTCATTCATGCCATCGCTAATAGAGTCGCTGTAGCGACTCTTCACTTCGTTCCAATCGATTTCCTTCAAATCGAAATAACTGTAATGACGATCAACCTGATTCCACAGGTATTCGAAATTTTCACGAGGGTCACTCGATGCCAAATTTTCTTCCCAGAAGATACGTTCGCAGGAAGTGAGCGTTGCCATGGCTAAGGCCAATGAAATATAAGATAGCTTGTTCATTATTTCTTGCGGTTAAAGTGTAGGGTGAGTTGGATACGATGCGCCGACATTTGGAACAGATGCTCGCGGCCGGGAGCACTTAAGGCATCCCACACATACGACCATGAAACGGCATTGCCACCTGCACGATAGCGACGGAACTCCAACTCGCTGCTGAAGCGAGTGCCATTAACAGCCCAAGCCGAACTGTTCAAAACCAAGTTAAAGGGATTGAGTTTCGCCCCATTCACCTCCGGAAATCCTTTATAGTCGTAGGCCTGACGATAATTGGCATTGAGCAGACCGATATTGAATTGCAGGGAAAGTGATCGAGTCGTAGGTTTCATTTCCCGTTTTATCCAAAGAAACTTGCGGGTACCTGTTTTTTCGTGACTCAGGTCGTAACTCACCTTACCGGCAGCCATAACATTGAAGAAAGCTTCTATGCCTACTGCGCTATTTCCCAGCGCCTGATTCGCGCGAAAATTCAATGTCGATATACCCACTCCGCCGAGATAATACGACCACTTGCCCTTATTGAATCGCGGCCATGGACGGAGCTGTTGGTATGCAATATCCGAAGATGAAAACAGCGCTGAGGTCTTTGGCCCTGTGAACTCTAATTCCGGCAAAACGGGCTTTGCAGATGCAATAGAAGTTCGAAGCGACCATTTGCGTTCATAACGATCCTTCTCTTTGGTCCAGGCGATTTGTCCCGAAAGGGCGCTACTCTTGTAGAAAAGCGGAGAGGTGGCAAAGTCGCGAAACATAGCCGGCCCCACGGCCAGTGATGAGGAAAAAAACCGGGTGACCTCAAGTGGTATAGTCGTTTCTGTGGTCTGCCCATGCAATTGCAATGCAGCAGCCAACGAAAAGACCATCAAGATGGATTTCATATTCATATGGTGTTTCGATTAACTACACAAATAAACGACAAGGCGGAAAGATTTAGTAAGAAGGATAACAGGATAATAGGATTGTAGGATTGTAGGATTATAGGGGGCTTAGCTCCGCTCGGCGGTATGCTCGGATTAGCCGAGCGAAGCCGAGGCCATCCTTCTTGCCCAAGTAACCGGTGCCCGAGCATAGTCGAGGGGCGGTGCCCGAGCGAGGTCAGCCCCCCCTATAATCCTACAATCCTACAATCCTACAATCCTCGAAACTCATTTTTCCCTATGTTTGGCCTTCATCAAACAAACGACTATGACATCAACACCTAAAACAGGTCACCCTAAAGGACTGTACTTTCTGTTCTTCACCGAGATGTGGGAACGCTTCAGCTACTATGGCATGCGCGCCATCTTCATGCTGTTCATGGTAAAGACGCTTATGCTATCCGACAAGGATGCTTCTGAGATCTACGGAAGCTACACGGGCCTTGTTTACCTAACGCCTCTCTTGGGTGGTTACCTCTGCGATCGTTACCTCGGTAATCGCCGCAGCATCATCATCGGTGGTTTGCTGATGGCCTTGGGACAATTCTTCATGTTTCTGTCGGCCAGTGCCGGCGCTGAGGGTGGAATACCCCTCATGTGGACGGGTCTCACCGCGTTGATCGTGGGTAACGGTTTCTTCAAGCCGAACATCTCTACCATGGTTGGACAGCTTTACCCCGAGAACGACCGCCGTATCGACAGCGCGTTCACCATCTTCTACATGGGTATCAACCTCGGTGCGTTTTTCTCGCCACTCGTTTGCAGCTCATTCGGCGATGCCAAGTGGGGCTTTTTGGCCGCGTGTGGAGGTATGCTCCTAGGACTGGTTGGTTTCGTTGCGTTGCAAAAGAAGTATTTGATTTCAGAGGAAGGAAAAGAGATTGGCTTGCCGGTACAACCACTCGACGTGAAGGCTATCGCCATGATTATCGGTTCGATAGGCATCATCTTCTTCATGTTGAACTTCAAGCAGTGGTTTGGTGCAGAGCACGACATCATCAGCTATTTTATCTATGGTTCTATGGTTGCCATGCCCATCATCATTCTCACCGATAAGAGCCTGCGCCGCTATGAATTGATGCGCATCCTGGTTATCCTCATACTCGTGTTTTTCGTAATCTTCTTCTGGGGTGCCTTCGAACAAGCCGGTGCATCGCTCACGTTGTTTGCCGACCGTCAAACCGATCGCAACGTAATGGGATGGGAAATGCCCGCTGCTTGGTTCCAGTCCATCAACCCATTGGCCGTGATTACGCTTGCTCCGCTCTTTACCATTCTGTGGGGCTTTTTATACAAACACCGCATGGAGCCTGCATCGCCCACTAAAATGGCGTGGGGTCTGGCATTGGTTGCAATCGGATATGCGGTCATCGCCATTCCTGTAAGCGGTCTGGCCCCCGGCGAAAAAGTAAGCATGTGGTGGTTGATTGCCCTCTATGTCATTCACACTATGGGTGAACTTTGCCTATCGCCTATCGGATTATCGATGGTATCGAAACTCGCACCGTTGCGTTTGTCTTCATTGCTCATGGGCACCTGGTTCCTCGGTAACGCAGCCGCCAACAAATTTGCCGGCACACTCAGCGCTTTAATTCCACCCGCTGAACCCGCAGCCGACCAAGTATGGCCTACCATGCTCGGCTATGAAATCACTAACTTGTATCAATTCTTCATGGTATTCATCATCATGACCGGCATCGCCGCCGGTATTCTGTTTGTGCTGAGCCGTGCATTGCAGAAGATGATGGCCACGCCCGATGCGGCGTAATTAAAAATTACGGATTACGGATTACGGATTATTTCGGAAGTAAAATCCAATAATCTCAAATCCGTAATTCGTAATCTGTAATCCGTAATCAACCATCCTATGTGGTCCAAACACCCCAAAGCCCTGCCCTATCTCTTCCTCTCTGAAATGTGGGAACGATTCGGGTATTACTTAATGATCGGCATTTTTACGCTGTACCTCAAAGACCGCGAGACCGGTTTTGGTATGACGGAAAAAGAGTCTGCCGACTTATACGGAACGTTTATCGCGCTGGTGTTCTTGACGCCGTTCATCGGCGGCTTGCTCGCCGACCGTTACCTCGGTTACCGCAAGTCGATCATCATCGGCGGGTTGCTCATGGCGGCGGGCTATATGATGATGGGCATTCACTCCTTGCCAATGCTCTATGTGGCTATGACACTGGTGATATTAGGTAACGGATTCTTCAAACCGAATATCTCGACGCTACTCGGTAGTTTCTATTCCAACGAACAATACAAAGCCAAGAAAGACGAAGGGTACAACATCTTCTACATGGGGATTAATATCGGGGCCTTCATCTGCAACTTCTTCGGTGCAGCGCTCATGATTCTGCTCGGATGGCAGTGGGCGTTCTTCGCTGCAGGTGTGGGAATGGTCATCGGGGTGATAGTGTTCCTGCTGGGCACGCGCCATTATGAAGGCCACACCGAAGCGAAAGGCACCCAGCCCGGCGATATGCCGCTGAGCAAAATTGTGTTGCTCATTCTGGTGCCTTCGGTCATCTTTGGTGTTATCGGATGGCTCATCAAAGGCGTTGAATCTGCAGCCAATCCCAACGCGGCCATCTTTGGAAGCGATAGCACTGATGCGTTCATTTTCGCCTGCATTCCAGTCATTCTTTTCTATGCCTCGTTGTTCTTCCGCGCACGCCCCGACGAGCGCAAGCAGATAGGCGCGCTGCTCACCATTTTCTCGGT
>JBIKSC010000122.1:0-7419 GCA_044348775.1 Flavobacteriales bacterium
ACAAGGAATTTCTCTGTTACTCTTCCTTCCGGAGTAGAAAGCGTGATGAGATAAATGCCGTTGGGTAACTCTTCTCTGGTGGTAATGCTTACAATCTCACTTTCATGAATTGCAGGCACCAGTCCAGACTGAATCAATTGTCCGCTCATGGAGTATATTTCACATTGAGCTGCACCAAAGAGAAGTGATTCGGATGAATTGACGATAACCTCGTTACCATTCGTGTTCATGATGGTAATTTTCCCTGATGCGATGTTTGGCTGAGGTTCTTCTTCCCACTCGTAAAATTCTGTCCATTTGTTTTCACCCAAGTATTCTTCCGGGAGCATCATAGAGGAAGGGGTGGGGAAAGAGCAACAACTAATGGTGGAGCCGGCTGCCGGCGAAGCACTGCTTCTGAAGCCTACAAAGCAAGGCCATCCCCAGTCTGATTGTTGACCCGGAATTGTAGCGGTTTGTCCGCTCGGGTTGGTATACGTTGCCGGTAGTACTCTGCACTGAGCTTGCAAAATGTACACCTGATTGAGTGTTATTGGATGTGCGGCAGGGTAGAAGAAATAATTGCTTCCCCAGCCTGTGGTAATCGCTCCTCCGGTAGGTATAAACGGGTTAGCTGCACAAGCGTCGACCGGCATAAGTCGGAATCGGTATTGGTCCATACCCGGTATAGCAGATGTTTCCATGTTTGGCCCTGATTTATTGCGCCACAGGCAGTAATTGGAAAGTCCGCTAGTCGCGTTGACCGATGTAATATTGGCGTAAGGGAATCCGCAAGAGTTGAAAATACAAGGCCCACACCAGGTGGGGTTGTTATTGCATCTTTTCACCCGCACGTATACCTGATAAACTTTTCCATAGCGGAAATAATTTACGTATGGGTTGGTGCTTGTTGTAAAGATGGGTGACGCGCTCCATGAAGTGATGAACTCGGTTTGACCGTTGTCTGTAACAAACCGAAATTGGTATTGAAAGCCGGTTCCGACATTGGATGCTGCTACCGAATTATTGAAAATGTCACAAATGGTTCCACCACAGGTTACAGTTCCACCGGCAGCGCTTAAGGTTGGGCAAATCTGTGCACAAATATTCATCGGCCGCGCCACGGAATAACCCCACCAGATGTTGCCGCAATCGGCATCGCTTGCCTGCACTTCAACATAGGCAGTAACGGAGGAGAGCGTTTCACAAATTTCAGGTGCTTGTCCAAAGTTGAAAAGATACGTTCCCGTGTATGGTCCATATACGTTTCCACTTCCATCCACGAATTTCCAGCGCGTGCTTCCAACGCTGTAAGTAATTGGAGTGCGTTGAAAGTTGGTAGAGAAGTCGTAGCACGTAGCTGAGCCGGGAGGGTCTGGGAAGAAGTTGGCTCTGATTTCTACGGCCAGGTGCTCGTAGATGATATTGAATGTACCGGCGCCATTAGAGTTGGCTCGCCCGACGCGCACTTTGTAAGTATTACCTACCACGAGTGATGACGCACAAATTACTTCTTTTTGTCCTGAACCATTAGTGTTCGCGGCAGAAATAGGAGTTCCGGTTGCTCCGGAATTCCAGAGCTCTAGCGCTACATCGAAGGCGCTCGGGTTACACACTTTGATTTTAGCAACCTCGGCTACAGCTACAAAATGAAACCATACATCATTACCCATGATTCCTGATATAGCGGCAGGCATCTGAGTCGAAGTTGAGGCACCGAGATTATAGGTAGTGGTTCCACATTGCGAAGTAGTCAAATTGGCATAGTTAACCATGGATACAGGATTCAGTAATATGGATCCTGAAGCATCTTCATTTTGCCCAAGCGCGCAGAGCACACTTAAAAGAAATGCCGAGAATAAACAAAGTGCTTTCATGTTTTGGTGTATTGTTATCCAAAAATAGAAGACAAATGTCATTACAAGGAGTTGCACGGATGCAGAATTAACTTAATTATCAACTTGATGCAGCCCGATAGCTTCTGCGACTACGGATGGATTGAATGGGCAGTATACTTCTTCTCGAGGGGCCAGGGGCGAAGAAGCCTCCTGTTTTTCAAGAAATTTATGTATCGGGTTTTCATGAATTAACAACGGCAGTGCAACGCTTTCCGCTATCATATCGGCAGCATAATCGCTCATGGAGCCATAGTTCTGAAGTGAGAAATTACACACGTCAAAGCCAAGAGCGTCATAGAAAGTGGTGCTATAGATACTGATTTGAATTTTAGCCATTCCCAAAAGGGTATCAAGCGGAGTTTCAATATCCCGGATTTCAACACCAAGCGATTCTAGGCGGTAGTATTCGTCTTTGTTTTTTTCCAACGGGTGAAGTTTCACGATAACCTTCCATTCAGGGAAAACAGACATGTGGCTCATGAGTTGTTTCACATAATGAGTGTAGTCATCGTGCATGTTCTTCTGAGCACAAACCAATATGAGGTTTTCCTTTTGCATCGCAGCCGCTTTTTGCTGATTGGTGCGATAGAGATAGTCGCCTGCTACGAAAATTTGATGTGAGTGGTATTCGCAGCCGTTTTCGAGAACTCGCTTCCAATAGGGCCCGTAAACCAGAATTTTCTCGGGGAAGAATGATTTTCCGATCACGGAAGCAAATTGTTCGTGATAAACGTAGTAGAGGTCATTCGACGCAATGAGCCCATGTTGAAACTCTATGCACTCAATGCCAAGCGATTTTGTAGCGGCAATCAGTCCTTCGTTGTGATAGTGGCAAATGAATAGGAGTTTTTTCGTAGGTTGATTTTTTAGCAGGTTGTAATAAACTCGAAACTCTTCGAAGAAGATGTGCATGGCGGATCGAATTTGGCTCATCTCTGTGAAGGAGAACTGCTTGCTTTTGCTCGCGAATTGGAGCGATTCATTAAGTTCCTTCAGCAGTGAGCGCTCTAGTCCGTCAAGCGAGGGGATTCGATGCATGATACCTCTCAGGGTATAGTCAGCCTGGTTGTTCGTCCCCTCTCGCTGGTTGATGATAGTTAGCTTATCGCGGCCAATCAATGCGGCAATTTTATCGAAATAAATGGAGTGCCATTGGTTTTCGTGCCCGGGGACGACTCTTCCTGGGTCAAGAATGACGTATTCTTTCAATGAATACGTCTGGGATGCGTTATGGCCCTTTCTCTTCGATTTTACCCAATAAACAAACTCTTGAAACCAAACTGGAAAGCGCAGATAATTGAAAATTACCTTGTGCTTTTGTTTGGTAAAGTGAAAGTAAAGTCCATGTTGGAAAATCTTTAGAAATGAATAGGAAGCACTGCTGTAGCGCGAGGAATGCAACAGCTTTTCTTTCAGGTATTCATTGATGACGGAAAAGGGAACCAGTTCCATAGGTGTGGTTTCTGACCTTGCAGCCGGTCAAAGGTAGTTGGAATTTACATTTAAATAAGCGCTGCTTTTTTGCAGTTTTCGATTAATCCT
Organism: Flavobacteriales bacterium; assembly: GCA_044348775.1. GTDB lineage: Bacteria > Bacteroidota > Bacteroidia > Flavobacteriales_D > Sanyastnellaceae > JAIBBG01. The sequence goes on from JBIKSC010000122.1 coordinate 3,420, forward strand.
TGATAAAGCAAGGCCGATTCGTTGCGCCATTCTGCAATTTCAATAAGATCCCTATCTCCATCTGCAAAACTTAGGAAGTGAAGCAGTCTGTGGGTTTCTTCTCGGTTGAAGAGAGGGTCAACACTCGAAGGGTAGAGTCCTCGTTTGCCCAGTTGCGGCTCGCAATGTGAGATTTGGTTTACGTAGCAGACATTTTCTTCGAGCACTTTACAGATGTTGAAGTACGCTTCTACAGTTTCTGCCAATGCTTCAAATGAAATGAATGATTTATTATCGAGCGACGTGTGGTACTGACTGTAGCGTTGGTAAGGGGTGCGCATCAGGGATCCAACAGGCAAGTTGAATCCCGGAGAGCAATATTGCCTTTCATCGCTTCCGCCCACTGCGAATTCTATGGTGCTGTGCTTCGGGTAGTGATGTTTAAGGACATGCTCTGCTGCTCGGTCGGCTAGTGATGTGCGATGTTTGGATCGCTTGTAGGTGAGCTCGCCGGCATCACCACAACAGGTAAGCACATAGCCTGCTTGGAGTTGTTTCTTCAATAGTTCACCGCGTTCGGCAAGGAATGCAATGACACCGATGGTTTCCGGAGCAAACAAGAAACGATAGGTGTATCGGCGTTTCGGAAGCGCTGCCAGTTTTTCATAGAGGAATGCTTGAGCAAGCGGTCCGCTCAGTTCGTTGTTGGCCATGGAAGGATGACACAAGTAGGTACTGAAGAGCACTTCTTCTTCTGTTTCACCCGGGAGCACACATTCTGCCCAGGTAAGATTTCCGGTAGCTAAAGTGCTTTCGATTACGACGCGATACTCTCCTTCGCGAGGCAGTGTTTTCCACTCATTGTGTGTAATACAAAATCCCCAGTTTTCCTTGTAATAACTGGTCATATAAGGGATGGCATCAGGCATTTCGGGTATGTGATGCAGATGCGGCTGTAGTTCATTCCATCCAATGCTTTGATTGATTGGAATTGAGTAACTCACTACATGCAAGTTGTTGGAAGTGAGCTGAGCGATTTTTCTTCCGTCAGGGCAAAGAATGTAGGCGTCTGCGATGTTCCACTCCTTGGGAATGGTCCAGTCAAATACGGATGTTCCGCTTGGTATTTCGTGCTTAATGAGTGGAACAACCTCTTGAAGAATATCCATCGATTGTCGCAGGCCGTTGCCCGTTATGCTTCTGCAAATGGGCCAGAGTCGATCGAAGTAATGCTCAAGTTTTTTGGCTAGTTCGGAGGGTTCATGCATGGCACGAAAATAAAGCAAAGAGCATCACCCTTTTGGATGCGGTATGAACACGAAAAACGAAGCGCCCTTTTGTTCTTTGCTCCAAAAGAATACACGTCCATTATTTTGTTCTACGATGGTTTTGACCATGGCTAAGCCCAATCCTGTTCCGGTAGATTTCGTAGTGAAGTTGGGAACGAAAATGCGCTTTCTGTTTTCATTGGAAATACCAACGCCGTTGTCAGAAATGCGAATGAGGAATCCTTTTTCACCGGCTCGTAAACATACGCTCACGTCGCCTTTTCGTTCGCTTGGAATGGCTTGAATAGCATTTGTGATCAGGTTATTGAGCACGCGAATTAGTTGATCTTTATCGATCATGGCCGAATAATTCGATTGGCCGATGCAGTGAAAAGAAAGCTGCACGTTTTCCTGGTCGCCATAGAGCGCAATTACCTTTTCCAACAGTTCGCGCAAATTTGTTTCTGCCAGTTGCGACTTCGGCATTTTTGCAAAGTGGGAAAACTCATTGGCAATTCGCGTAAGTGCGTCAATTTGCTCAATCATGCTTTCGCTAAATGCTTTCAAGCGTTCATCGAATCCTTCGGGTTGTTCTTTCCACGTGCGCACCAACTGTTGCATGCGCAGCTTCATAGGGGTAAGCGGGTTTTTTATTTCGTGCGCCACTTGTTGCGCCATTTCACGCCATGCGCTTTCGCGTTCGGTTTGTGCGAGTTTTAATGCGCTCGACTCCAGTTGCGCGAGCATGCGATTGTACTCTTTAACCAATTCGCCAACCTCGTCTTTCCCTTGCCAGTCGATAGGTTCATTGTACTCACCCAGTTTTGTTTTTCGGATGCGGCGTGTAATAATGTCGAGCGGACGCGTAATGTTTTTCGAGAGTAAAAAGGCCAACAATGCAGCTAATAGGAACAGTACGATGTAGCCGGTGCTGATTTCACGGAGAAAGGATTTCAGCTCACTGATACGGTCATAGGATTTTTCGTAGACTACATTGGCAATGAGCATCGGCTTTCCTTTGGAGTCGTTGAAGTACCAGTAAGCAAGCGTATAATTCCCCTTGCCGAAATTGCGGTCTACGTAGGCGCGTTCGTTACCGGTTGAAAGTTGTTTCAATATGGAATAATTCACCGACTCTGGTATGTCGAGTGTATCCATTTCAATGAAGTTGGATGAAATAAGATAGCGGCCTTTCAAATCGAACAGCGCGATGAACACATCGTGCACATCACTCAATTCGCACACCTTATCACTGAATACGGACACTACCGAATCGGCCGGAATGTATCCTCCGTTTTGAATAACGAAGTATTCCATCGATGCGCGAATGGCTTGCTCTTTATCCAGGAAATGCCTCTCATTGTCCTGGTCATTGTGCTCATATTGATCGTAAATGGTGAGTGTATACGTCACCGCAAACGAAATCGTCACCATGGCAAGCATGGCGAGGTAAATTTTCGTTCGAAGTGAGGCGCGCATCCGGAGGTTGTCACAAAGATTAAACCACCACGTTTACAATGCGCTTTGGCACTACGATTATTTTCTTGATTTCTTTTCCTTCAAGATAGCGAGCGGTTTGTTCATTGGCGCGAACGGCAGCCTCCACATCCGCTCCCGAAAGTTCAACACCTAGTGGAAGGAAATAGCGCGTTTTTCCATTGAATGAAACGGGATAGTCGAAAGAGTCATCTTTCATCTTCGACTCATCGAACAAGGGCCATTCAACTTCTGTAATCGAATTTGCATGTCCCAATTTTTCCCATAATTCTTCTGCAATGTGCGGGGAGAAAGGAGAAAGGAGAATGAGAAGTGGCTCTAATACTTCGCGCTTGTTGCATTTCAAATCCTGAAGTTCATTCACGCAAATCATGAATCCGCTTACGCATGTATTCCACGAATAGCGATCTAGATCTTCCGTAATCTTTTTGATGGTCTTATGCAACGTCTTCAATTCTTCCTTCGATGCTGATTCATTGTTGATTTGAAGGTTGTTGTCCTGATCGTGAAACAGACGCCACAACTTGCGAAGAAAATTGTGCACACCATTGATGCTCTTTGTGTCCCATGGTTTGCTTTGCTCAACGGGTCCGAGGAACATTTCATAGAGTCGCAAAGTATCGGCTCCGTATTTCTCGCAGAGCTCGTCTGGGTTGTCGACGTTAAACCAACGCTTCGACATTTTATCAATGGCCCAGGTGCAGGTATACTGCCCTTTTTCGTTCAATATGAATTCTGCGTCGGCATATTCCGGAAGCCAATTTTTGAAGGCTTCTGTATCGAGTATGTCGTTATCGACAATGTGAATGTCGACATAGAGTTGTTGTGTTTCGTATTGATCTTTGAGCTCGGCTGTTACAAAAGTGTTCGTGCCCATTATACGGTACACGTGGTTGCTTCTACCGAGAATCATTCCCTGGTTGATCATCTTTTTGAAGGGCTCATCGAAGCCTATGTAGCCGAGATCGAAAAGGATTTTGGTCCAGAAGCGCGAGTAGAGCAGGTGGCCTGTGGCATGCTCTGCACCGCCCATATATAAGTCGACCTGATTCCAGTAGTCGATCTTGCTGCGATCGGCAAATGCCTTTGAGTTGCGCGGATCCATGTAGCGCAAGAAGTACCACGAGGATCCCGCCCAGCCTGGCATGGTGTTGAAGTCGAAACGGAATTGCCTCACCCCCGACCCCTCTCCAGGGGAGAGGGGGGTAGGTCCCTCTGTGTTTTCTAAATTTAGATTTTTGCTGATTGTTTTCAGA
>JBIKSC010000124.1:0-7358 GCA_044348775.1 Flavobacteriales bacterium
ACCACGGGGCATCAGCTTTGCTTGCTGGGAGGGCCTGCATATTTCTTTTTCAAGATACTAAGCACCATCAAACTAGCTCAGAATCTGCAAGCGCTGGTTTCAGATAAAAAGATAGTTCCCATTTTCTGGCTGGCAAGTGAAGATCATGATAAGGAGGAAATTAATCACACCTATGTAAACGGAAATCGCCTTGAATGGAATACGTCCCAAAACGGTGCCGTAGGCCGATTCGCTTTGGATGGTTTTGAGGATGTGCTCCTACAGTGGGTCGACTCTGTGGAGGATGATAACCTCCGAAATTCTTTCCGCGCAATTTGGAATCGTGCGGCCCAATTTGGAACTTGGGCAGAGCTCACCAAATCATGGGTGCATGAGTGTTTTGGTGAATGGGGATTGGTGGTAATTAACCCGGATGATGCTCGCTTGAAGCAGCTTTTCGCACCGGTTATGAAAAGAGAGCTCCTTCAAGGTGTTGCCTTTCAATGCCTATCCAAGTCGAATGAACGTCTTACGCAGCTTGGCTATCATGTGCAGGTGACTCCAAGAGAAATCAATCTCTTTTATTTGAGCCATCAATCGAGAGTTCGAATCGAAAGCGGCGAACATAGCTGGCATACCACCGATAAGCTTCATAACTGGAATCAGACACAAGTACTAGAGGAACTAGAAAAGCACCCGGAGAATTTTAGTCCGAATGTTTTATTTCGCCCTCTTTACCAGGAAACCATTCTTCCCAATGTTGCCTACGTGGGTGGTCCCGGTGAATTGGCCTACTGGCTTCAGTTGAAGGGATTGTTTACTGAATATGACATTTCCATGCCTGCGCTGGTCTTGCGCGATTCTGCTCTATTAATATCGCCCACAACAAGCAAACGGCTTGCGAAACTCGGGTTGAACCATCACGACTTACTTCGGGATAAACATGAGCTCGTAGAGACGCTCGTTGGCCAGAAACCGGATTTTACTCGTGATAAAGATGAGTTATTCCGTGTGTTCGAGCAGTTGGCCGATCGCATTGCTCAGGTAGATTCTACTCTAAGGGCGTCAGCAATGGCCGAGGCAAATCGTGCACTGGTAGGCATCGATCAGTTGCAGGCGAAAATGTGGAAGGCCGTAAAATTGAAAGAAGAACAGAAGTTGAGTTCTCTTGATAAGGTCTGGGGGGAATTATATCCGTCAAACAATTGGCAGGAACGATCTCTGAATATTTTGAAGGAGGCAATGGCTAACGACAAAGAACTTATGCGCCTGCTATTGCTCGAATTTCAGCCTCCAACGAGCACTTTGGTTATTGTTGAGTCCTAAGGCCTGTGATAGTCGAGCCACGACTGAAGTAAAATCGCCGCGCTGATCATGTCAAGATTCCCCTTGTCGCGTCGCGCACTTTGCTTGGCTCCGGATGCAATCATTGCTTGTGATGCCATTTTACTCGTATACATTTCATTCACGCGATGGATGCGCACTCTTTCATTTTGAGTGGAAAGCTTTTGAACAAAATCCAATTGCAATGCAGTGATTTCGGATGATTCGCCGTTCAGGTATTTGGCCTCCCCAACGACGACATCCTCTATTTTTTCTTTTTCTATGAGTTTCTTTAAGTAAAGTAAGGCACCCTTGTTCGGAATCGTCTCCAATGGTGATGCTATAATGCGTGCCGAATCGGTGATGGCAAGACCAACGCGAACTGTGCCGAAATCGATACCCAATACTTTACTCATGATGATTATTTCAGGTTGTGAATATGCACCAACTATTTTTGACCAAATAATTCAACGATGAACGATCTTCAATCAATCATAGAGTTTGCATGGGATAACCGCGAAGCGCTTCAGGAGAGAGAGGCGAAACAGGCTATTCGTGAGGTAATTGAAAAACTTGATAAGGGTGAGCTACGTGTCGCTGCTCCCATTGAAAATGGAGCTTGGGAGGTTAATGAATGGGTGAAGAAGGCGGTCGTCATGTATTTTCCTATTCAGCAAATGAAAACGATGGAGGCAGGGCCCATGGAGTTTCATGATAAAATGGAACTCAAGCGCAACTATGCAGCGTTGGGTGTTCGTGTAGTGCCTCACGCAGTTGCTCGCTATGGCGCTTATCTGGCGCCGGGTGTCATTATGATGCCGAGCTACGTCAACATCGGCGCATATGTCGATTCTGGAACCATGGTCGACACATGGGCTACAGTGGGAAGTTGCGCGCAAATAGGGAAGAATGTACACTTGAGTGGTGGTGTAGGCATCGGTGGTGTGCTCGAACCTCTGCAAGCAGCGCCGGTTGTTATAGAGGATGGCGCATTTATCGGCTCTCGTTCCATTGTAGTGGAAGGTGTTCGAGTGGGAAGGGAAGCTGTCCTTGGTGCAAATGTTGTGCTCACTAAAACTACGCGAATCATCGATGTAAGCGGTCCGGAACCGGTCTCCTTTTCCGGTGAAATACCCGAGCGCTCTGTGGTCATTCCGGGTGTTGTCAATAAAAGGTTTCCTGCCGGTGAATTTGGTGTGCCGTGCGCGCTCATTATCGGAAAACGCAAAGCCAGTACCGATTTGAAAACGTCACTGAATGATGCTCTTCGCGATTTCAACGTCTCCGCATAAACTCATTGCTTGAAGAAATTCTTAGTCATACAAACGGCTTTCATCGGCGATGTCATTCTGGCTACTGCTGTGCCGGAGCATCTGCACAAGCATTTTCCAAATGCACAAATCGATATGCTCGTGCGTGCCGGAAATGAAGGACTTTTGAGCAATCATCCTTTCATCAACAAGGTACTCGTCTGGCAGAAGAAATCATCGAAGTATCGAAATCTCCTCTCTCTGATTCAGGCTATAAGGGCTGAACGTTATGATGGAGTTATCAACTTACAGCGATATACGGCATCAGCTCTTATAACGGTTTTGTCGGGCGCCAGAGAAACATCAGGGTTCGATTCATCCGCGCTGTCCGTGCTCTTTTCTCACAGAGTAAAACATAGGCTTGGTGAAAGGAATGATTCGGATTTTTTGCATGAGGTCGATCGGTGCCTTCAACTCACCACACCTTGGTTGCCCTTGGAGAAGGGAAGACCTGCATTGTATCCTTCCGCACATGATTTTTCGGAGGTTAGCTCATTCACAGACAAACCCTTTGTGACCATCAGTCCCTCATCGGTGTGGTTTACCAAACAAACACCCATAGATGTTTGGCATCAGCTGATTGGAGCCTGCGCCGACAAGCAGATTTTTCTGCTGGGTGGTCCCGGTGACATTTCGCTTTGCGATTCATTGGCAAGGGATTTCTCCAATGTACAGGTACTTGCCGGTAAGTTGACTTTGCTGCAATCTGCAGCTCTCATGAAAAATGCAGTGATGAATTACACGAACGACAGCGCACCGCTCCATCTTTGCTCTGCCATGAATGCGCCCGTCACAGCAGTTTTCTGCAGCACAATCCCTGAATTCGGTTTTGGACCGCTTTCCGATAATGCAAGAGTGGTGCAATCACGACTCGAACTTCCTTGCAAACCTTGCGGTAATCATGGAAAAGCCGCTTGTCCGAAGGGCCATTTCAATTGCGGTAAAATTCAGTTATCTGATTTGATGTCGGCCTCTGCATAAACGATGAAGTTCACTACCGAAATAGCCATCGAACGGTCGGAGCATCAAATTAGGGTTGCAGATAAAATGCTCCTTGTGGGGTCATGCTTTGCGGAAGAAATGGGTCAATGGTTTTTGCAACGACGATTTGACGTCAACCTAAACCCTAATGGAATTCTATTTCATCCGATGGTGATTGCCCGTTGTTTGAATCGTGCTTTGCTTGGAAGAGCCTATCAAGAAGACGAATCTGTTTCCTTCGGCGGCCTGTATCATAGTTTTGACTTCCACGGATCTTTCAGTTCCGCTTCTCAGAGTGAACACACTGAAATTATCAACTCACAACTGAAGTCTACATACCATGCGCTTTCAGAAGCTTCAACATTAGTTCTTACCTGGGGTTCGGCCTGGGGATACAAATGGAACGAACAAGGTCAATGGGTGTCTAACTGCCACAAGATTCCGCAGTCAAATTTTACCAAAGAGTTGATTTCTTCCGCAGAAATAGTGGCGGAATATCAGGGACTCCTGAATGAACTTTGGAATATAAATCCTAATGTCGAAGTTATAATTTCGGTAAGTCCCGTCCGATACTGGCGCGATGGTGCGCATGGCAATCAATTGTCAAAGGCTCATTTACTCCTCGCTGCCAGCCAACTTGCAGCCGCAAATAAACGAGTGCATTACTTCCCCGCCTACGAAATCATGATGGATGAACTGCGCGACTATCGTTTTTATAATGCCGATATGTTGCACCCATCAGCTCAAGCGGTGGAATTCATCATCGATAAGTTTCAGGAAATGTTTTTCGCGGAAGACTCCAAGCGATACATCAGTCACGTTGAACCTATTTGGAAGTTTCTGTGCCATCGACCATTGCACGTGGAGGAAAGCGAATGGATGAAGTTGCGGGCAGCGAAGGAACAGGATTGGGACCGTGTGCGTCAATTATTCGTATAAAAAAAAGCCGCTCACAGCGGCTTTTTTTATGTTTTTTCTAAACTCCTTATTTGTGGGGGGATGCATTTTTTTCTTCTGAATAGAACTTCGTGCTCGGGTTGACGTGTATTGTTACGTTAGCTCCGGTTTGCTGAAGTGTGTCGTGCTCTCCTTCACCGATAAGTACATTCTCGTTTGTAGAGAATTTATACTTTAAGGCAATCAGGCGACGCTCGTTGTCGAATTGAGGGGCGTAATTGAAAACGATTCCTTGCAATTGAAGGTCCTTGCGCATTTGAGCAAGCTGTTCGCGAGTTGTTTGACCATTAATGGTGACATCCACGTTGGCGGTTGATTGAGCAAACAGAATGGTGCTTGCGCATACGAGTATTGCGGTAATGAGGTGTTTCATGTTTTTGAAGTATTTATTAATGTTCGTTTGCAAGTTTACAAAAAAAAATCAACGGAATACCAACGCTCAATTCATTTTCCGGCTTGGGCTTCAGACTACATTTGCAACAAATAAAATCCATGTCAACTGCACAACAACGCAAGCTCGACGCTATACGTAACGACTTATTCAGCGGCGACGACATACTGGTAGCCAAGGCAATTAGTCTTTGCGAGGAGGAGGGATCTGCGGCATTGGTAGAGCCCTTGCTCGCTTTTTACGCATCCAATGCGCCGGAATCGTTGCGTATGCGCGTTGCCGACATGTTGGGCTCGCTGAAGGTTTCGAATGTGGAAATATACTTTCTGCAGGCCTTGGCCAACCCACAGTGGAAACATACCCACAAGGACATCGTCGGTTTTATGTGGAGTACCGGTCTACAACCTGTTGATGCCGTTAGTCAGATAAGTGATTTAGCAGCCTCAGGCGATTATGCCCTCACATTTGAATGCCTTACTTTGCTGGAGAGCCTGGAAGATCCAATCCCGGAAGAGCAGCTGCTGGAGAGTATTGCTGTTATACACAAAGCGATTTCTGATGCTTCCAATAATGATTTCAAGACGCTGCTCAAGGAGTATATGAATGTCTTGAATTATCAACGCGCCCAATCCGATTTAAACGATTAGAACAATGAGTTGGATGAACGAATTTACGATTTCGGAAGAGGTGCATGCAGCGCTTATTGAGCATAAGCCCGTTGTAGCTCTGGAAAGTACCATTATTTCTCATGGTATGCCGTTTCCGGATAATCTGGCAGTGGCTCGGGAAGTAGAAGAAATCGTTAGAAAGAATGGTGCAGTCCCTGCTACAATTGCCATCTTACATGGAAAAATTTGTATTGGCCTGGACGCAACTGCTCTGGAGCGTTTTGCTCAAGCATCTAACGTAATGAAATGCAGCCGTCGCGATATTCCTTTCGCGATTACTCAAGGTTTGAACGGCGCTACAACTGTCGCGGCCACTATGATTTTAGCGGAAATGGCCGGCATCCAAGTTTTTGCCACAGGCGGAATCGGTGGCGTACACCGGGGTGCGGAATCGACCTGGGATGTTTCGGCCGATTTACCTGAATTCGCTCAAACCAGCGTTGCCGTAGTTAGCGCAGGTGCCAAGGCTATACTTGATTTGCCTAAAACACTCGAGTATCTCGAAACGGCCGGTGTGCCCATCATAGGATATCAAACAAACGAGTTCCCTGCCTTTTATTCGCGCAACTCAGGATTGCAATTGCACTTTTCATTGAATACGACAACCGAAATCGCTGCTTTCATACATGAAAAGCATCGTATGAATCTCAAAGGCGGAGTGCTCGTTGCCAATCCAATTCCTGAGCAATTCGAAATAATGCAAGAGAAAATAGAACCGGCTATTGAAAGGGCTATCGCAGAGGCTGACCGGCAGGGCGTAAGCGGAAAGGAGTTAACTCCTTTTCTCTTGAAGCAATTGAATGAAATCACAAGTGGTGTCAGTCAAGTGGCCAATAAACAACTGGTTCTCAATAATGCAGCCGTGGCTGCACAAATTGCAGTCGCTTTAGCTGCGATCCGAAAAAAACACGCTTTCATAGCACTCTGATATTTCCGCCAAGGGGTCTGTACTCATTATCTTCGCGCCATGTCCAAAACGTTTGAAACGCCCGACTATATTCTCACCGAAGAGAAAATCCGTCAACGTATGCTCGATGATTATCGCTTAGCGTGTATTTCGCGCGAAGCATCATTGTTGGGTAGAAAGGAAGTGCTCACCGGTAAAGCCAAATTTGGAATCTTCGGCGACGGAAAGGAATTAGCGCAGATTGCGCTGGCCAAGCAGTTCAAACCGGGCGACTGGCGAAGCGGTTACTACCGCGACCAGACACTCATGATGGCCATCGAGGAGCTTACCGTGCAACAATATTTCGCTGCATTGTATGCGCATACCGATGTGGAGCACGAGCCGGCGAGTGGCGGACGACAAATGGGCGGGCATTACGCTACCCGTTTTCTGAATGAAGATGGTTCTTGGAAAAATGTTGCGTCATTAAAAAACTCCTCAGCAGATATTTCACCTACGGCAGGGCAGATGCCTCGCTTGGTGGGGTTGGCTCAGGCTTCAAAACTGTATCGCAACCTTCCTGAACTGGATGGCTTCACACAGTTCAGTAACAAAGGGAACGAGGTTGCTTTTGGAACAATAGGCGATGCTTCTACAAGCGAGGGCTTGTTTTGGGAAAGCATGAATGCTGCGGCCGTATTGGGTGTACCCATGTGTATGAGTGTGTGGGACGATGGCTGGGGAATTTCAGTTCCCAAGAAATTCCAAACCGTTAAAGAAAGTATCTCTGAAGCACTGAAGGGCTTCGAGAAAACAACCACCACCAACGGAATCAAGATTTTTAAAGCGAAGGGATGGAATTA
>JBIKSC010000125.1:0-7284 GCA_044348775.1 Flavobacteriales bacterium
AGTAGGGTTGATTATTACTAAAAAATTTGTTCGCGGTGGTATCTAAAGCTTTCAGTTAAACACTGCTCTACGCATTATCAACTGAGTATGTTTCAATTTATTTTACAAGAAACGCGGATTGCTATGCCCTGCTCCATTGTCTACCTTATTAAATTTCATGCTATAGGTCACAAATATCTCGTGTGAGCCTGCTGAGTAGTCCTTCAATAATGAGGTAGTTACATCATACGAATAACCCAACTTAATTCCGTGATTCATTGTGCGCACTCCTTGGTCAATTTGTGCAAAATCCTTTTGGAAGCCTACGTAAGGAGCAATAGCATCACCCAAGCGATATGCTAAACCACCCCAAAACATTTTCTTGAACATTACATCTGCATTCAGATCGAATTGACGTGAAGTCGCGTCCGTCTTAAAAAGCACGTTAGGACGAATAACCATGTCTGTTCCTACAGCTGCTTCATATCCGCCCATCACGTAGTAGTGCGGCACCAATTCAATACCCACATCTTCCAAATTAGGGCCTGCAAGGTGTGTGGCGGAAACTCCGAAGTAATATTGATTTGGCTTGTATATGTTTAAACCGAGTCCTACATCAGCACCGCTTTGATTACGTGAATTAGTAGGGATAGTAGGGTCGCCAGCGTCGATATACACCCAGTTAGCTCCCAGCTTGGATTGATACATACCCACAGAAACGCCAGCAGAAAAGAAATTACCATTGCTCATAGACAAATGATACGAAGGTGAAAAACGAACCACTGTATTCTGCTGTTGTCCCAATACTTCCGAATATATAGTTGAGCCAAAACCAATATTCTGCTTAGCTCCAAAAATCCCACTGTAATTGAACAAATAGGTCTTTGGATCCTTATCAAGCCCATCCCACTGGTCGCGATGCAAGGCCGTAATAGTGTGCATGCGATCAATACCGGACATGGCAGGATTCACCGAAAGACGGTCAAACTGCCACATGGTAAACTGTGGGTCCTGTTGCGCGGACCCCATGAAGACCGCGAAAACAAAGCTAACAGAGAGTAAAATTCTCTTCATAAAAGAATGTTGTTATTGCTTGGTTTGGTTTCTAAAAAAACTGGTTGCAAAAACGCTAATATACAGGATTTTTCGATTGGGCAAAAAAAAATCAGCGGATTTGGCGTATTCTCATTGGTGTGTCTATTTAAAACTCGCATGTCTCCGCATTGATTCAAACGAGTTTCTGGTACGTTTTCCACCAACGATCCGGCATTTCCTCGGAAGAAGCTTGCTGAAACTCTTCGTATGTGCAGGGTACCATGTGATGACGCTCATACTTGGTAGATGACCCCGCAGGATAAGGAACATCCATCCACCAGCGATCACTCAAATGGCTCTTGTAAAAAACCAACTCTTGTCCATCATGCGTAATGGGAACCATGTACTTGAAGTATTCCGAATAGTCGCCCGTTGGATAATCACCTTTTCGCTGCGAAACACCTTCCAAAAAGCACCAGATTAACTGTGCAGCCAAATGACTGGTATGGCCACCCAGATCCATCAACGGATCTACTTCATAGATGCCGAACGATGTCAGTTTATCACTCATACCTGCATACCTGCAGAGCTGGGCAACCTCATCACCATAAAAACCATTGGGACCGGCACAGGTGGTTCCGGGACACTCCCCCATTCGAATACAACTCATATCGATGGACAAAATATCAGCGTTTCGAATAATTGGCTCGCTGCGCTGAATGGCCGACTGAATCTCACCTAATCGATGAGCATCGAAATACATGTTACCCATTAATTCAAGCAAGTCACTCTCGACCAAATACCGCTGGTGACCAATATTGCTGTAATTGAACAAATAGTTAGGCTTATGAAGAACGACCTTGTTTAGATAGTTCTTGGAGTGAATATCTCCGTCACTCTTACCAAAATCCAAACGATAGTCAATGGTAACCAGATTGACGGTTTGTTCCATGTGCTCATAAGCCTGGTAATTGGCAAAGGTCAAATCTTGTGTCCCGCCGATAATGAGAGGAATGACACCCCTGCGTAACAGCACCTCACACGTTTGATTAAGAGCATAATAAGTATCCTTCAGCTCATTGCCTTGACGAATATTACCCAAATCAATCACTGATAGTTTTCCATCGAACCAATGCAATCTGTATAAGTACTTTCGGATGGCATCGGGTGCGTCTGCAGATTGACAATCGACCGCGGAACCGCGATTGTCACACACCCCGATTATGGCCACCTTCATGCCATCGAGCTCTGCCATATCGCCTTCAAAAAAATGGACATGCTTTTCAACATGAGATGGCAGTGAAGGCGACGAGAGACCTTCACGAAAATCGCTTCGTGACAAGAAAACCGAAATATCCATGACGCGAAAATGCAGCGCTTAAAACAGACACAGCAGAAACAACGCAGGTATTCTGAACGAACGGTTGTTGAAACCGTCGGATTACTTCTTGGCTGATTTCTTCGCAGCCGCCTTCTTGGCCGGAGCCTTTTTGGCAGGGGCCTTTTTCGTTGCCGCAGGTTTTCTAGCCGCAGCCTTTTTGCGAGCCGATGGGTTAGCCTCTTGTTCAGCTATAGCAGCTAGAACCTCAGGTAAACTGATTGTTTTGGCATCGCTACCCTTTGGTAATTTGAAGTTGTCCTTTTCACGCTTAATGTAAGGACCAAAGCGCCCCTGAATGATTTGGATCTCAGGACGATCATCAAACTTCTGAATCAGGGCTGCATTAACGCCATTGACCTTATCCTCAATCAATTTCACGGCGCGCTCAATTTCAATGGTAAACGGATCATCCCCTTCCTTCACGCGCAGTGACGCATAGAGGCTTCCCCACTTTACGAAAGGCCCGAAGCGACCGATAGCAGCTGTAACCGGCTGCCCCTGATATTCGCCAACCAGACGAGGTAAATCAAATAACTTCAATGCCTCCTCGAGTGTTATCGTGCCAATGCTCTGGCCCGCGCGAAGAGAAGCAAACTTCTTGTCTTCATCTTCGCTGCCTCCCAGTTGAACTACGGGGCCAAAACGAGCAATGCGCGCAAGGATTGGCTTGCCTGACTTTGGGTCAACTCCCAACTCGCGCTCGCCCGATTGACGGGCAGCATTCTCAATAGTATGCGCAACATTTTCATGAAAAGGCTTATAAAACTTCTTCATCATTTCCTGCCAGGGAAGTTTCCCTTCCGCTATTTCATCGAACTCCTGTTCAACATTGGCAGTAAACGCATAATCAAGTATGGTTGGAAACTGATCAACCAAAAAATCATTCACCACCATTCCAATATCTGTCGGGAATAACTTCGATTTCTCGGCTCCGGTGAATTCATTGTTGGTCGATGAAGAAATACTTCCATTTTTCAACACCAACAACTCGAAACTACGTGGCGTTCCCTCTTTGTCCTTCTTCTCGATATACTCTCGCTGTTGAATGGTTGAAATTGTTGGAGCGTAGGTCGATGGTCTACCAATACCCAGCTCTTCCAAACGCTTCACCAGTGCGGCTTCCGAATAACGTGAAGGCTTCTGAGTAAAACGCTGCGTAGCGGTAATATCCATCATGGAAAGCACTTGTCCGACACTCAACGGCGGCAACATTCCGCTTCCTCCTTCTTCATTGTCTTCATCGTCGGTACCTTCTGCGTATACTTTCAAGAATCCATCGAACTTCACCACTTCACCCTTCGCTAGCAGAACATCGTCCATGGTGCTGATTCCTACCGTCGCTGTTGTCTTCTCGAGCTCCGCATCTGCCATTTGTGAAGCAAGCGTGCGCTTCCATATGAGTTCATAAAGTCGCTGCTCGTCACGTTCTCCCTCAATTTGGTGAGCGCTCATTTCGGTTGGGCGAATAGCTTCGTGCGCCTCTTGAGCACCTTTATTTTTGTTGGTATACTGACGAGTCTTCGAATAACGCTCACCGTATGAGCGTGAAATCTCATTCTTGGCTGCATCGAGCGCGAAGTCAGAAAGGTTCACACTATCCGTTCTCATGTAGGTAATCTTTCCGCTTTCATACAAGCGCTGAGCGACAACCATGGTGCGTGAAACGCTGAATCCCAGCTTTCGGCTGGCTTCCTGCTGCAGTGTCGAAGTCGTGAATGGTGCCGCAGGTGTGCGTTTCGCGGGTTTTGTATCCATCTGCGAAATGCTGAAGGAAGCACCGTTCGCCTTTTGTAAAAACGCGTCAGCCTCCTGACCGTCCTTCAACTTGCGACTTAAATCAGCCTTCAAAACAGCAGAGCCGAGGTCGAAACTGCCTCTCACATTGTAAAACGAAGACGCAGCAAACTTTTCAATCTCACGTTCACGCTCAACAATGATACGCACGGCAACACTCTGAACTCGGCCAGCGCTCAGTCCGGCCTTAACCTTCTTCCATAAAACGGGTGATAACTCAAATCCTACTAAACGATCGAGAACCCGACGCGCCTGTTGGGCATTAACAAGGTCTATATCAATGGTGCGTGGTTTTGCGATTGCCTCTTGAATGGCCTTCTTCGTGATCTCATGAAAGACAATACGCTTCGTTTGTTTCACGTCCAAACCCAATGCTTCCGCAAGGTGCCAGGAAATGGCCTCCCCCTCGCGGTCCTCATCCGTTGCCAACCAAACATCGTCTGCCTTCGCCGCCAACTTCTTAAGCTCACGTATTACTTCCTCCTTATCGGGCGAAACAATGTAAACAGGATTAAATCCCTTATCAATATCAATGGCGACATCGTTCTTAGGTAAGTCGCGCACGTGACCATAACTGCTCTTCACGGTGAAATCCTTACCGAGGTATCCTTCAATGGTCTTTGCCTTGGCAGGTGACTCAACTATAACGAGATTTTTACTCATAATACACAGTGTTTTTGTGCTCCATTTCGGTCGTTTCCGATTTTACTCCGGTGCATTTTAAAAGCGACAAATGTATGCGATGAAAAAACTGCCGAACCAAATCGCCCTAAAATCGCTATCTTCGCGCACCTTTTAAAACACTGATTTTCAAAACAGCCATACACTGTGGAAGAAAAAAACATCGATGAAACCCGTCAGGGTGAATACCTCATGCTGGATGCAGAGGTCAATTCAAACAAGAAACAGCGCAAACTCCTTCTCGAGAGTTATGGTTGCCAGATGAATTTTTCAGACAGCGAAATCGTTGCCAGCATCCTTGCGAAGGAAGGCTTTAGCACCACACGCGACCCGGAAGAAGCCGACGTCGTGCTGCTCAACACATGCGCTATTCGCGATAATGCCGAACAACGTATTCGCGGACGTCTGGATTTTCTGCGTTCCGTGAAAAAACGCAAACCCGATATGCAAATCGGCGTTTTGGGCTGCATGGCAGAGCGACTGCGTGAAAAACTACTCGACGAGGAAAAACTTGTCGATATGGTTGTTGGCCCCGATGCCTATAGAGACCTTCCCAACCTCATCGATAAAGTCGACGAAGGACAAAAAGCCGTGAACGTGCTGCTAAGCCGAGAAGAAACCTATGCTGAGATTACGCCGGTGCGTTTGAACAGCAACGGAATTACGGCATTCATTTCTATCATGCGAGGTTGCGATAACATGTGTTCCTTTTGCGTTGTGCCTTTCACTCGCGGACGAGAGCGCAGCCGTGACCCACAGACAATTGTAAACGAAGCGCGTGATCTTTTCAATCAAGGCTATCGAGAAGTCACGCTGTTGGGTCAGAATGTGGATTCCTACAAGTGGAACATCAACAATAAAGGTGAGATTCTCGACAACACAAAACCAACTGTAAATTTTGCTCAGCTGCTGGAAATGGTGGCTCTGGTGAGTCCTGATTTGCGCATTCGATACTCGACATCACACCCAAAGGATATGACCGATGAGGTTTTGCATGTAATGGCGAAATACGAGAATATCTGCAAATACATTCACTTACCCGTGCAGAGCGGTAACAGCGATGTGCTGAAGCGCATGAACCGCGGTTATACTCGCGAGTGGTACCTAGAGCGTATTGATGCCATCCGTCGAATTATGCCTGATTGTGCCATCAGCACCGATGTCATTACCGGCTTTTGCGGTGAATCAGAAGCTGAACATCAAGACACCCTATCCTTGATGGAGCATGTTCGCTATGAGATGGCGTTTATGTTCAAATATTCAGAACGCCCTAAAACATTAGCAGAAAGGAAGTTCGAAGACGACGTTCCGGATGAGGTCAAGGGGCGCCGATTGCAAGAAGTAATTGCACTTCAAATGCAAGGAGCAGCCGAGCGAACCAAGCAACATGTGGGTAAGGTTCAACGTGTACTTATCGAAGGCACAAGCAAAAAATCGGAAGATCATTTGCAGGGCCGTAACTCACAAAATATTGTCGTCGTTTTCCCGAAAACAATGAACTGTGCTCCAGGTGACTATGCAGATGTATTGGCCAATGACTGTACGTCAGTGACACTCATCGGCGAGCTGATAAATGTTTACCCGAGAACCAACGAATCTGCAAAATCTTTGTAAACATCCATGGACATCAGGGCTGTAAAACAACGATTCGAAATAATAGGTAACAGCGCCATGCTGAATAGGGCGCTTGATATTGCTGTTCAGGTAGCGCCTACCAACATGTCGGTGCTTATCAATGGCGAAAGCGGAACGGGAAAAGAAAACATTCCGAAAATCATCCACGCATACAGCGCACGCAAACATGCCCCATACATTGCCGTGAACTGCGGAGCAATTCCGGAAGGCACCATAGACAGCGAATTGTTTGGTCACGAAAAAGGCTCATTCACCGGTGCAACAGAAGCGCGGAAAGGATACTTTGAAGAGGCTAATGGTGGAACTATTTTTCTCGATGAAGTGGCTGAACTTCCTTTGCAAACTCAGGTGCGTCTTCTTCGCGTGCTGGAAACAGGCGAATACATCCGTGTTGGATCTTCGAAAGTGCAGAAAACGAATGTGCGTGTTGTAGCTGCAACCAACGTTGATTTTAGTGAGGCCATCCGAAAAAGCAAATTCAGGGAAGATCTTTATTATCGTCTAAATCAGGTTCCGGTTTTCCTGCCTCCCTTGCGCGAGCGCAAAGAAGACATCGCCTTGCTATTTGCTAAGTTCACTACCGATTTTGCAGAGCGATATAAGATGCCTGTTTTAGAATTAGCGGCCGATGCGAAAGAAATGTTGGTGAATTACTCCTGGCCGGGCAATATCCGTCAACTAAAAAACATCACCGAGCAAATCAACGTGCTGGAGCAAGACCGTTTGATTACAGCTGAAACACTCGCTTATTATTTGCCACACGAAGACTTCGGTAATCG
>JBIKSC010000126.1:0-7278 GCA_044348775.1 Flavobacteriales bacterium
ACTCTGTGGTTGTGGACGCACTGCCGTGCGTCCTTACCCTGGCTTCTCGCAGGGGGCATGCTGTGCCTGCCTGTGCGTCCTTACCCTGGCTTCTCGCAGGGGGCGTGCTGTCAGTGTCTCTGGGTCTCGGACGCACTGCAGTGCGTCCTTACTCTTAGCTTGGCCAAGGTTGCCCTCAGCCCCTCGTGCGCTCAAACTCGCGCATCACATCCACAAGCACCTGCACACTCTCGATTGGCAACGCATTGTACATGCTCGCGCGATAGCCGCCTACCGAGCGGTGCCCGGCGATGCCGCTGATGCCTGCTTCCTTCCACATCTTGTCAAACTCTGCTGCAACGCTATCGTCGTTGAGGCGGAAGGTGGGATTCATCCACGAGCGTGAAGCGGGTTCGCTGTGCCCGTGGAAGAGCGAGTTGCGATCGAGCTCGTTGTAGAAGAGGTCTTTCTTGGCTCTGTTGCGGTCTTCCATACCTTTCAATCCGCCGTTGTTTTTGATCCAGCGCAATGTGAGCATGCTGGCATACACAGCAAAAACTGGTGGGGTATTGTACATGGAATCTTTGTCGATATGCGCTTGTAAATCCATGTAAGTTGGAAGTTTGCGGCCTGTTTTACCAAGCTGCTCCTTGTCGATGATGTATAGCACTGTCCCAGCGGGGCCCATGTTCTTCTGAGCACCTGCATAGATCATCGCGAATTGGTTCGCATCGAATTGCTTCGAGAAAATATCAGAACTCATATCACATACCATAGGAACTGCGCACTTGGGATAGCTCTGGTATTGAGTTCCGAAAATGGTGTTGTTCGAAGTGAAGTGGAAATAATCATAACCGGATGGCACTTCGAAAGATGGTATATAGCTGTGATTCTTATCCGATGAGTCGGCTATCACATCTACATGCCCCACCAATTTAGCTTCTTTGATGGCACCCGCAGCCCAAACACCTGTATTGGCATAAGCTGCTTTTCCGCCTTCTTTCATGTAGTTCAAAGCAGCAGTATAGAAACCCAATGTGGCTCCACCTTGCAGGAAAAGCACTTCATAGTTCGACTTCAAACCGAGAATTTCTTTCACAAGTGATCTCGCCTCATCCATCACGCGCTCAAAATTTTTCGAACGATGAGAGATTTCAATGAGCGATAAACCCATACCGTCGAATTCGCGGATGGCTGCTGCGCTTTGTTCAATTACTTCTTGAGGAAGAATGCAGGGACCTGCACTAAAGTTGTGGATTTTGCTCATGGCTACGTGCGTTGATGTTTCGCGCACGAATTTACGCAAAGACTTGGCTATCTGCCCGCTTCTATAATCTCAGCTGCCTTCTGTTTATTGCGCGCCAAATAGAACTCATTCAACACATCGTTGATCTGCTCCGGATCGTATATGTGGTTTTGAGAGGCCGTGAGCAAAGCGATTTTATTGTCTTCTTGTGTGAGAATGCTCATCATGGTTCGCAGCTGTTCTGTGCGGATGCATTGGTTGGAAGCGAATTCGGCAAGAAGAATGAGTTTTTTCGATTCGAATGGCTGTGCTTCAACATTAGCAAGCATTGTGAGATAGGCGGCATCGTCGGCAACCGGGTAGCACCCATTGTGATTTACTGCACTTGTTTGTGCTGAGTCGGAGTCAGCACCCATGGCTGAATTTTCCGTAAAAGTCATTTCAGACTCGCTTTTCAGGATGAACTTTAACGTGCCTTTGCTTCGCTCAATTGCGAACTCAAGCAAGGTGTTTTTCTTGATAGTGATGACTTGCGTAAAGCTCAGTTCTGGTCGCGCAGGAAAGTCAGCTTTGAAGCTGATTTTGCCGGAAACAGGTTGATCAAGTGTCAGAGAAAGAACGGGAATTTGATTGATGATCTTGTCGTTGAGCGAAAACAAGAACGGCAATGAATCGGGCGCCTCAACTCGAATGCGGCATTGGCCGTTGGAAGAAACGCTTCCAATGATTAGAGCAACAATCGATAGTATACGAATCAGGCTTTGCATGTGGCGTTTTTACTCAATTCGAGAAATTAGGTTGCGAAGAGGCTTCATTTGCTTTAGTCGTTGCGGCAGATAAACGAGCGGATTATTACTGCCTCGACCCAACATGCGTGGGAAAGCAAATATGCCCAGGATACAGAGGGCCGGTATGAACATGATTGCCAGGGCAAGGGTTATGTATCCCGGTGTAAATAGCCATACGGAAAGGGTGTGAATTGTCCATCCAGCAGCACCGCATATCATTCCGAGAAAAATCCCCGGCAACCAGCCTCGTAGAAGCGCTCCCCATCTAAGATCAATCAATTTAGTTGTCATGAACATATTCATCCCATAATGTATAATAGTGGCCAACACAATGCCTATCGCTGCGCCTTTCATACCATAAGCAGTGCCATACCAAATACCGGCAGCCATCAGTGCTACATAGATGGCCTTGAATAGCGACCCCTGAAACACGGCGTCCTTGGCGCGAAGCAACGAATCGCCCAGTTTGCTCATGGAACGGAATACAACGGCAAGAAAAAGTACCTTCAGAATGGCTGCGGTCTCCAGGTAGTCGATACCCAGCCAGAGCGTAATGAGTTCGTCGGCGAAAAAGAGCATGAAAATACTGGACGGAATGAGAACGATGCCAAGCATTGCCGTGGCGAGTGTAACCGTTTTCTGCAAACGCTCTCGGTCGTCTTGCATGCGCGACATTCCGCTGAATAACACACTATCGCTCAACTTACCCATAATGGTAATGGGTTGTGTCATAGCATAGCTGGCACGCTCGAAATAAGAGGCCATGTTGCGTTGAACCGGAGATAGCTCAGATTGACCGGCTCGCAACGCTCGCGGCACCAGAAGCACATCCAGTTTTGTAGCCAAATAATTCAATGCGTTGAATAATGTACTGCCAGCACCGTAACGAATAAGTTCCCGCGTGTATTTCCATTCCCACTGCAGTGTTACTCGCACAGGTTCGAAGTACCACAGGGCCAGAGTCATGAGCATGTTTTGTGCAAATAATGCCCACACATAGGCCCATACATCCCACTGAAGGTAGGCGAGTGTGAGGCCAACAACCAGATTACCGCCAATAATGGAAATCATGCTGGCTTTGAACATGGTCTTGAATCGCATGTGCTTCATCATCATGCTGCGAGGTACCACAGCTATGGCTGAAATTAGGAAGCTCGTACAAACTACCTGGATGATGGGTTTCAACTCGGGCAACTCATAGAATAGCGCTATGGCAGGAGCAAGACCAAGAAACAGGAGAGTGAATCCTAATCCCAGAATGACCGCGATATAGAAGGCTCCATTGACATGTTGTTGATTTACCTCTTTGCGCTGAATGAGGGCCGGCCCGACGCCCACTTGCGAGAAAATTTCCGCAAAGCCCATGATACCCAGCACGATGCCCATCAGCATAAAGGAGTCTTTTGCGACCATGCGCGCCAGCAGACCGGTGTAGGCCAGTTGAATAACCACCTGCAACACAACCGTAAGCGTGTTCCAGCTGAAGCTCGTGGCCATTTGTTCTTTCGTACTCACCGTGACTTAATACTTTATAAAAGAGAGAAGGTTGAACGTTGCTGCTAAGAAAGTGTGTGTCTTTCTTGAATCAGCAACCTTCAACCTTCAACTATTAACCGCGGGCGGTTTATCGCGCAATACCTACGGCACGCTTCTCACGTATTACCGTAACACGAACTTGACCCGGATAGGTCATCTCAGTTTCAATCTTACTGGCAAGGCTAATTGCCAATGCATCAGCTTGGTCGTCCGATACACGATCGGCTTCTACCATTACACGCAATTCACGACCTGCTTGAATAGCAAATGCCTTCGATACACCGTTGTTCTCGAGTGCCATATTTTCCAAATCTCGCAAGCGTTGGATGTAGGCTTCCACCACTTCGCGGCGTGCCCCGGGGCGCGCTCCGCTGATAGCATCACACACTTGAATGATAGGCGACAACAAGGTAGTCATTTCAACTTCGTCATGGTGGGCTCCGATTGCATTGCAAACATCCGGCTTCTCCCCGAATTTCTCGGCGAGCTTCATACCTAAGATTGCGTGTGGCAATTCACTCTCATCATCCGGCACTTTTCCGATATCGTGCAACAGACCCGCACGCTTGGCTGCTTTCGGGTTTAATCCCAGTTCGCTCGCCATGGTAGCACACAGGTTTGCTACTTCACGCGAGTGCTGCAGCAAGTTCTGTCCGTAAGATGAACGGTACTTCATGCGGCCTACCATACGAATGAGTTCGCTGTGCAAACCGTGAATACCCAATTCGATGGTGGTACGCTTGCCAATCTCAACGATCTCGTCGTTGATGTTTTTGGTAACCTTTGCAACGACTTCTTCAATACGCGCAGGGTGAATGCGTCCATCAGTCACCAACTGGTGCAACGATAGTCGGGCAATTTCACGACGAACCGGATCGAAGCACGATAGTACGATTGCTTCCGGAGTGTCATCTACAATAATTTCAACTCCCGTAGCTGCTTCCAGCGCACGAATGTTACGCCCTTCGCGACCGATGATGCGGCCTTTGATTTCGTCGTTTTCAATATTGAATACCGAAACGCTGTTTTCCACCGCATGTTCAACGGCTGTGCGCTGAATGGTTTGGATAACGATTTTCTTGGCTTCTTGATTTGCTTTCAGCTTAGCCTCGTCAACAATACCTTGGATTTGAGAAGCGGCAGCGTTGCGTGCGTCTTCTTTGAGCTGCTCCATAAGACGCTTCTTAGCATCGTCGGCAGTCATCTTGGCCGTTTCCTCCAGCAGAGCAACTACTTTTTGATTGCTCTTCTCCAATTCGGCTTGCTTGCGTTGGGTGGTATCGAGTTGCTTGTTGAGATTTTCGCGTTGCGTCTCGATGTCTTTTTCCTTACGCTTATACTGCTCTACTTGTTGTGAAAGTTCGCGTTCGCGCGATTTCACTTTGTCTTCACCCTGTTGCAGTTTTTTGTTGCGTTCACGAACTTCGTTTTCGTGTTGGTTCTTCATTTCCAAAAATTTCTCTTTGGCTTGAAGAATTTTCTTTTCCTTAATAGTTTCTCCTTCTTTCGTTGCTTCTGCCAGAATCCCTTCCTTCTTATTCTTCAAAATATTGTTGAAGACTACCCAGGTAAATCCGCCACCGACGGCCACTCCGGCGAGTGAAGCAACGAGCACATACATAATTTCGCCCATAGCTTTTTATTTTAAATAAGTTGTTTCCGATGGCTCTTTGCCTTCGGTTTGACACAGGAATGGGGGAACCGATGGGTGACTTAAACCAAATACTGGTCTAGTTGACTTTCCAAAGCAAGCAGAGAAGGAGAAAGGTCGACGGGTATTTCTACTCGTTCAACTACTTTTTCTACCACGCGTTCAATACGTGGCTCCATGTTTTTGATAGCACTGGCGGCCATTTGCAATGAAGCCATGGCCAACAAATCTTGTTTATCTTTTACTGCGTAGTTCTGCTGGAATGCCTGTATGCTCTCTTCAATAGCCGTCTCTGCCTTGCGGACGTTAACCTCTTCCGCGCTGCCCAATGTGAGTGGGTAGGTGCGGCCTGCAATGTTCACTTTGATCGAAATGTCGCTCATGTCTATTGCTTATTTGTTGAGAAGCGTGATACACTCATCGATTTCCTTCACCAGCTCATTGATCCTGTGTCGGGTTACTCCGCGGAAGTTTTCATCCTGCGGCGTAGGCATTGAACCGGTGTTTAAACCACTATTCACTCGATTGCTTAACTCATCTACCTGTTGCTGAAGTTCCTTGTTGATGCGATGCATGGCTTCATTTTCTTCACGCAGGCGCTGCACCTGCTGCTGCAGGCTCAATTTGGCCTCTCCGAGCGTCACAATTTTTGCCTGAATGCGTTCGATCAATAGTTCATTCATTGGTTCTGAAAAGAATAGAGTCAATAATGATTGTGCGTCAAATTTACGGTAAGTTCGTCATGCGTCAAGACTGTTTTTTCCTTTTTCGGATGTTCATATTTTCAATCCATGTTACCCGAAACCGGAACACCCTCTCCGCAAATTCGCCTGCTATGTCTTTAATGCGAACGTTTATACCCTGTCTTATTGTAGTTGTTCTGCTTCAATTGCCACAATTGAGCATAGGGCAGGTCAAAGAATATCCTACTGATTATTTCCGCTCACCTCTCGAGATACCTTTAAATCTATCCGGAAACTTTGGTGAGCTTCGCACCAATCACTTTCATGCCGGTATCGATATAAAAACAGAGCAGCGTGAAGGATTGAACGTTGTAGCGGCTGCTGATGGATTTGTTTCTCGTATCAAGGTTTCGTCCGTAGGTTATGGATATGCCCTTTACATCGATCACCCGAATGGCTACACTACCTTGTATGGTCACCTGCAAAAGTATTCGGCCAAAATCGATGACTATGTGAAGAAACAGCAATATGAATTGGAGTCTTTTAGTGTAGACCTATATCCGGAAAAGGGGCTTTTACAGGTTATAAAAGGCGAAGTTATTGGGCTTTCCGGTAACTCAGGCAGCAGCGGAGGACCTCATTTGCACTTTGAAGTACGAGAAACGGCAACAGAGAAATTGGTTAATCCACTTTTGTTTGGTCTCCAAGTGAAGGACAAAATTCCTCCTTCCGTATCGAGCATATGGTTAGTGCCGCTCAACGATTCGTCCTGGGTAAACGGTGCTCGCTTGCCGGTAGTGCTTGAAACCAAGGGAGGTGGACTGAAGACGACTACACTGCCCAAGATTTATGGCGATGTCGGTTTCGCCATCACCACAGTAGACATGCTCGACGGGAATAGCAATCGTTGTGGTATTTACCGAATCGAATTTTTTGTGGATGGACTACAGGTATATGGTCAGCGCATGGATCGCCTTGATTTTGCGACCAATCGTGCTATGAATGCCCATACCATTTATGAGCGTTTTAAGAAAGACCGCAGCTCAATTCATAGCTCCTATAGACTCCCGGGAAACCCACTCGACATCTATGATAACCTCGTAAATGACGGTGTTATCAGCTTCCGCGATGGGAAAACACACCTGTGTGAATACCGCTTGCTCGACATTATGGGTAATGAAACCCGAGTGAAGTTCAGCGTCCAGTCGCAAGCTGCTCCCGGAAAACCGACTGCATCTAAAGCGCATCTGGCACATTGGGATTGGGAACGCGACAATAAAATCGAAACTGAACGAGTTAGGTTGTCCATGAAGGCCAATACACTGTATGAAAACCTGGATTTGGACATCACTGAAACAACCAAAATCCCGAATTCTGTTGGCCCGGCCTTTTTGG
>JBIKSC010000010.1:0-23553 GCA_044348775.1 Flavobacteriales bacterium
GCCTGTCGGTGGGCAAATCATAATAATAAGACGCGTGAATGCCCGCTGTACCTAACCCTGTCGCCGCTGCAACTGCCGTGCTAACAGTAAGGTCGGCCCAGGTGGGTGTATTCATGTAAAAATTCTTGTCGCCCCAACCAATGGCAAGCCATGATAGCGAAGTATCAGGGTTGGCATTGTTGGCATATGGAAAATCAATGCTCCAGTCGTGCACATCCGTTTTTACCTTCATCAGGAAATCGGTATGCGGTCCGGACTTGAGCAGGTAGACTTCATAAGTTGGTTGATTTTCGTCCGACACAACCTCAGCCGACACAGGAATGATGGCGCTCACTATGGCGAAGATCACGTAACACAAAAGTCCGAAAACGAACACCATGATAACCCAGCGCAATACCGATAGCAGATTGCTTAGCAATGGGCGAACGATATCTCGTGATTGGCTGTTCATGAATCAATTCGAATAGTGGCGGAAAAATACTGCGAGCTTGATAAAAGGCAATGGGATAATAATCCTACAATCCTATACCCCTATTTCCCGTAGATTATCTCCTCCAAATCGGAGATGTTCCGCGTAAGATCGGTCTTGATGATTTCCCATAGTATTTCATCATCGACGTCGAAAAATTCGTGTACGATGAAGTTGCGGAGCGCCAAAATGTGGTTCCATGGCAATCGCTTGTGCTTACGTTGAAAGCTAAACGGAATGTGCTTTACACTTTCGCCCATGATTTCAAAGTTGCGGATCACAGCATCTTTAACAAGTTGGTCTTGCGCGAACTGATCATAAGAACTGAAATCTGCTGTATAAGCATGAATCTTCTTCATGGCAGAGAGCATGGCATCCAGAAAAAAGTCATATCGCATCGAGGTTCCGTTCATGCGAAATGAATGGCTGACATGATTTCTTCCCTGAGTGCAGGCCTTATACCGCGCGGTGTGAGAATATCGATGTGCACGCCCAACTTTTCCTCGAGGTGCTCCTTCAACTCAAAAAACTTCCATCCCAAAGGCTTCTCCAACTCTACATACACATTGATGTCGCAGAGTCTGTTGTGATGGTGATCAATATAACAATCGAAACACCCAAGGCGGGTAACACCATAGCGGCGCTCCAAGTCATAGCGCATGCGCGATAGCTGCTTCGGCAATTGAGGATCCATATTGCTTACTTCACAAGGGTCATTTCGTTCAGCAGGTAATCGGCGTCGGCATAGACGTCGATAACCCACAATACGTAGCGAATATCGACCATGATGTTGCGGCAGATTTCCGGATTGTACATGATGTCGCTCATGGTGCTTTCCCAAGAACGGTCGAAGTTGATGCCGGTAAGTTCTCCCTTTGCATTCAAGGCCGGTGAACCGCTGTTGCCTCCTGTGGTATGATTGCTTCCTGTGTAACAAACGTTCAACTCCCCACCTACTCCATAATTACCGTAATTGCGTGCTTCGAGTAAAGCCTTCAACTTTGGACTGATGGCAAAGTCGGGATTGCCGGTGTAGTACTTCTGCAAAATACCATCGGCGGTGGTGTGTGGCGTATAATGCTCCCCATCGCGCGGGAAGCTGCCTTCCACCTTGCCATAGGAAATGCGCAGCGTGCTGTTCGCATCGGCCCAGTAATTACCGGGAAACATCTTCATCATGCCTTCCGTGTATTTCTGCATCCAATAGTCAATCTGCTTGTTGAGATCACCCACCTGCGGACGTAAACGCGCGTTGTAATCAGTAGTCATAGCTAGTGCTGCAGCATAAAATGGATCTGATTTCAATTTCTTGACCATCCCCTTCCCTGGCTTTGCAAGCAACTTAAAAAGAGCCGTTGAATCGCTGAAAACGGATTTCATATAATCAAGTGGCATACTTTCACTTTGCTTACTATCCATGACACCCACTGTATTATATTTAACATCGTGCAAGGGTTGCAAACGTTCGTATATAGCCATCTCGGTTTGTAAATCAAAGTCCTTGTAGAATGCACGTGCACCTTGCTTCAATTCTTCAATTGTAGACGCCAATTTTCCTTGTGCCTGTAAGGTGTCGTAGTTCGCTATCAGGTCATGGAATCGATAACTGAAATTGAATAGTTCCGGACCGTAATACATGTACTCTACGAACAACTGCGCTTCGAAATTGAGGTGGTTTATCTGGTTGTAAAGCAAATCCAGTTCTGGCAGCACCTCGGCGTACGACTTGAACTCCGGCTTTGCACACTGTGCGATATACTGCTTCTCAAACTGACGCTTCTGCTCCAATGCGCGGAAGTTGGTTAGCCCTATTTGCTGTCCCTTCCATTTCTTCCAGGCATTGGCTACGTCGCTTTGCTTGGCGGCGTATTTAATTCGAATCTCGTCGCTCGCGCGCATGCGACCTTCCAACACGGCAATCGTTTGGTCGCGCATATCGATGCGCATAGGGTTGAGTTTGTTGGTGACGAATTCAACGGCATAGCTGGTAAGCAAATGCTCGGTACGCCCCGGAAAACCATACACCATACTGAAATCACCTTCTTTCACACCACCAATGTTGATGGGTAGGTGATGTGCAGGATGAAAGGGCACGTTCTTCTCGCTGTACTTAGCAGGTTCGTTGTTGGCGTCGGCATAAATGCGAAACACGCTGAAGTCGCCCGTGTGGCGCGGCCAAACCCAGTTGTCGGTATCACCGCCGAACTTGCCGATTTCACTTGGCGGGGCTCCAACCAATCGAACGTCATTGTAGGTTTTGGTCACAATAGCCAAGTACTGATTGCCATAGTTGAACGACTTCAACTGGAGACCCAACGCAGGATTTTCCTTCTTGTATTGCTCCTCGAGCGCTTTCTTGTTTTTCTGAAGCAGAGCATCCACTTCAGCAGGTGTCATTGCTGCAGTAATGCCTTTGCGCATCGCCTCGGTCACATCGTCCATGCGAACTACGAATACTACACTGAGTCCGTCGCAACGCAACTCCTCTGCCCTGCTCTTGGCCCAAAAGCCGTCTTTGAGGTAATCGTTTTTCAAGGAAGAATGAAACTGGATGTAATCGAATCCACAGTGGTGATTGGTAAACAGCAACCCATCGTTGCTTACAATCTCACCCGTGCAACCGCCGCCGAACAATACGATAGCGTCCTTCAAACTCGAGCCATTGGCATCGTATAAATCTTCTGCAGTAAGCTGCAAGCCCTGCGACTGCATGTCGCTGTAAACCACATTCAACAGTGATGGAATCCACATGCCTTCTTTGGCAAAGCCGAGTTGAGCAATCAGCAACAGCGCAGCGAGTAATCGTAATTTCATATAGATTTGTTTTGAGCCCGCAAATTACTAAAGGATTTTAGGATAAAAGGATTATGGGGAAACAGCACGCCACACCTATCACCTAAGCCCTTGCTAGCTCAATCAACGTAATCTCCGGCGCCATACCCACCCTGCCCGGGAAAGCCAGAAATCCAAACCCGCGGTTGATGTATAGGTATTGACTACCTTCTTGATAGAGACCGCCCCAGCGTTTGTAGCGCACGGAAACAGGGCTAAGTTTGATACCGAATTGAGGCAGTTCGACGCCCATTTGAGCGCCGTGTGTATGCCCCGAAAAGGTGAGTGCGATATTGGTTTGCCCAATGACCTGTTCCGACCAATGTGTGGGGTCGTGTGAGAGTAATATCTTGAACTCTTCGTTGGTGACTCCCTCCATTGTTTTCGCCAAGTCTCCGTGTTGGTGAAAACCCAGGCCCCAGTTTTCGCTGCCGAGCAGGCGAATGGACTGACCATCCTTTTCTAACAACACATTTTCGTTGCGCAACAGGCGGAAACCTGCTTCCTTGTGTATTTCAAATAGGCGCTCCTGACTTTGCTTCTTCAGCTCCGGTTTATTACCCATGGCATAGTCGCCGTAGTCGTGATTGCCCAGAATGGAAAACTTACCCTTTTTAGCTTGAATACCAGCCAGACGCTCTACCCACGGTTCAGCTTCATTCGCGAAATTGTTGACCATGTCGCCTGTGAAGAAAACATAATCGGCATCGAGTGAATTGATCAGGTCAAATCCCGGCTGCACATCGTCGAACGCCTCGTTGAAACTACCCAGGTGCATATCGCTGATTTGCACAATGCGCACCCCGTCGAACGCTTCAGGAAGGTCAGGGAAAACGATGCGTTCCGATAACACCCTATAACCAAACTTACCGCGGGTAACGCCGTAAATCATGCTGCCCGCCCACACCGCAGCAACGCCTAATCCCATCTGATTAAAAAACTGGATGCGCGTCATTTTTTCGTGCGGCTCGCTTTCAGGCTTGGTGAAGAATTTCATGGCCAGCCATTTCATGCCATTGGCCAAGTCGTTTACCAAGTGAAACGTTCCGAAAACGAGCTTGGTGGTAACCGCAATAATGAAGAAGCCGACAGCGAAATTGAACAGCGAATAGCTTCTAGATCCCTGCCATTCGTGTCTGGCTGTCCAGTTGAACATCATAAAAACGATGGTCCCGTATGCAATGACGGTGGTTGACCAGAAAGCGATGAGTAATGCCTTTCGCCAAAATGGATCGAAAGAAGCCAAGCTCATGCGCAGCCCTTTGAACGCATAGAGTTCAATTCCCGAAAACAACAGCAACGTAAGGAGCAAACGGATCATGGCTTCAACAAATAAGGCCGCTAAGGTAATGCTCTACAATGCGCGCCTTTCGGACCTTCCAATAAACAATCGTTAAAACACGTGATGAGAATCAAGTTCGACAGATCATGCCAATCGGAAAAACCTGATATTTTCGCTTCAACTAAATCAATCCATATGAGAACCATTCTGATTGTTTTTTTACTAAGCTTATCGAGCGCTCTGTTCGCTCAAGAGCAAAACCGTGTGGTGGTTGTTCTTACCAACGGCAATGAATATATAGGCACGATTGAGAAGGACGATGGCCGCGAAATGTATCTGATGACCATCAACATGGGCGGAGTGTATTTGCAGAAGACCGACATACGCAGTGTGAAACCCATTACCAGCGACAAGCAAATAGTGCAAGGTGAATTTCGTAACACGGGGCCCTTCACTACCCGCTATGCTTTTACAACGAATGCGTTGAGCATCAACAAGGGAGAAAACTACACGATGCTCAACCTATACGGCCCGGAAATGCACATGGCTGTTACGAACCGACTTTCGGTGGGCATTATGAGCACCTGGATAGGCAGTCCGCTCATTCTAGCGCTTAAGTACACGATCCCAACCAAGAATCCGAATATCAATTTTTCATTGGGAAACCTAACAGCCACTTCAGGATATATCCAGAGTTTCCGAGGCTTTGGCAATTTGGCCTTTGGGAATGTGACATTTGGCAACAGGCTCTACAATATCACCTTTGCCGGAGGTTATTTCATGTATCGCGGCGGTGGGTTGGATAATTACCAAGAAGAAACTCAACCCATTATTGACCAAAACTCCTACAGTTACACGCTCGATGCACCTAAAGGGCTTCCAAATCCCGTGCATGGGCCCATGTTCTCCATTGGAGGAATTGCCCGAATCGGAGCAAAGGCTAGCTTTGTTTTTGACTCTATGCTAGGATTCTTCAGACATGATTATTATACTGAGGAAACGACCACCCTAGTTCCCGAAGAGTACTATCCTGATTTTGTTCCCGGGTTATTCAGCCACCAGGTAACAAAAAGAACCTCAGATTCCAGCGTTTTATTCATTATGCCCGGCATGCGCTTTCAGCGCGATGAGCGTAAGGCGTTTCAGTTTAGTCTCGCGGGTATAATGGTCACTGATGGAGGCGAATCCGTCTCTGCTCCTTTCCCTTTATGCACCTGGTTTTACCGATTCTAGCCTAGGCTTTCCGGCAGTCGAATTCCAATTAGGCAGTGATTCCGCACAAGTGGAAGAGCATGCGTGCACCCACGTTGCCATTCCAGTCGTCGCTGCCGGGGGCCACTTCAACGAGGTCGAAACCGATGATGGTTTTTCCGTGGCGTTTCAAGGACGACAACAAATAGGTCGCCTCATCGAACCACAATCCACCGGGAACTGGGGTGCCTGTATTGGGGCAAAGCGTAGGGTCGAGTCCGTCGATGTCGAAGCTGATGTGCACCTTCTCCGGTAGTTTGGAAATGATCTCGTCGACCTGTTGCGACCAGTTCTTACCCGTGTAGCGCTCGCGTTGCAGATGCGCGTTGGTAAAGACATGCACGCGGCTGCTTTCCTTGTCGGCCACCTCTTTTTCCTCGGCGCAGAAATCGCGGATGCCCACTTGCACGAGCGACTTTATTTGCGGCAGTTGCAGAGCATTGTACATGATGGAAGCATGCGAATAGGTGAATCCCTCGTAGGCAATGCGCAGGTCTTTGTGCGCGTCGATGTGCAAAATACCGAACGACCCGTGGCGTTTGGCCTGAGCGCGGAAGTAGCCCAGCGGCGTTGAATGATCGCCACCCACAAGCCCCACCTTTTTATCCTTGTTGAGCCAGTGTGTCACCTGCTCTTCCACCCATTGGTTCATGTGTTCACACGCCGAATTGATTTCAGCTTGGATGGCTTGCGCCTCCGGGTTGTTGGGCACATCTACCCCATCTTCCCACATATCGATGATGAGCGCCGCCTTTTGCTTGAGGTCGGTGCTGCGCAGGAGCATGTCTTCCGGGATGTCGACCATGCCGATGCCCTTTTTCCACAGTTCGGGGAACTCCGCATGGTAGAGGTCTACCTGAAAGCTCGCCTCGAGTATATGACCCGGCCCCTCGCTGGTACCCGCACCGTAGCTGGTGGTTACTTCCCACGGCACCGGAATGAGCACGATGTCGCACTCCTCGTTGGTGAAAGGCAATCCGTATATGTTGGCGTCTTTGAGACCGGCTGTATTCGGATTAAACGCAGCGATTTTTTCGAGTTTGTTCATGGGCGCGAAGATAATGGGGAACGGAGAAGGGAGAATGACGCTGTGGTGTTAAGGTTCTTCATTCTCCATTCTCTATTCTCCTTTTCATTAGGGGAAAGCACCCCGCTTATTTCGCAAGATAGCTTTTCACAAAAAGTTAATATCTCTTCCCATAACCCGTCGAACGGTTGTGTACTTTCGTCATGACTAAATGCCGGCTCGAAGCCGAGGCTTGTTTTATTAATTAACCTAACCGATCTATATGAAATTGCCATTTCTAGGCTATTTACGCTCTCGAACTATTACAACCCACATCGTGTGATGTTTTCTCGAACACCCATCTGCTTTTTTATCCAAGTAGGTTTAAACTATTAATAACTGATGAGCTGGGATTAGAAGCCCCAATACAAAAAACGAGAACCCATTTCAACGCAAACAAAATAGAAATTTCAATTCTCAATAATAAAATTCAAATGAAAAATATACTGCCAATTCTAGTCATTATAATTTTATCATCTACAACAAATGCTCAGTGGATTCCCACGGAATACTGCCCACCTGCTCTGATACCCTATCAAGCAGTTGCCCGAGATGCGTCAGGAAATCCATTGAATTCTCAGACAATCAATATTCTTTTCAGCATCCATCACGGTTCACCCAACGGTAATATAGAATGGCAAGAATATCAAACAGCAACAACTAATGAATTTGGATTATTCAATGTCCAAATGGGAAGTAATTGGTCAGATTTAACAACGGTAAACTGGGCTAGTGGTAACAAGTATCTTCAAGTTGAGATGGATTTAGGTAATGGTTATATCGATATGGGCACGCAACAAATGGTAAGTGTTCCCTATGCATTATGCGCAGGACATGCTAATAACGGTGTACCGGCCGGCGGGCAACAAGGCCAAGTTTTAACCTATTGTAATGGCTCCGTTGTCTGGACCAACGGTGGGATTTGCCCATCTGTTTCAAGCTTAAATTGTTCCACTGCTAACCACATTGGATCATTAACAGAGGGATTATTTTCTTCCAATGTAACCACAGAAATTGGATATACAGGTGGAAATGGAGGCTTCTATGGGGCACAAAGCATCTCATCTTTTGGCGTGGAGGGTTTAACTGCCTCCATTAATTCAGGTAATTTAACGACAGGAAATGGAACTGTAACTTTTACAATTTCCGGAGCACCCATAGGCAGTGGGCTTGCCTATTTCGAATTTACACTTGGAGGTCAATCTTGTTATTTCTCGAGAAATGTTGAGGCATTCCCAACTGGCCTATCACATTCCTGCGGGGCCCCCAATATTCATAACCCGTCATTAAACTATGGAACCATGACAGACCAAGAAGGCGTTGAGTACAAGACAATTACTATTGGTGGTCAGGAATGGATGGCGGAGAACTTAAACACATCAACCTATCTAAATGGAGATTCGATATTAACAAATTTGGATGGCGATGCATGGGTCTTAACGTCTAGTGGTGCCTATTCATACAATAATTATGACCCAACCATAGCATGTCCATATGGAAAGCTATATAACTGGCATGCTGTATCCGACTCAAGGCAGCTATGTCCGTCAGGATGGCATGTTGCCACTGATCAAGATTTCACAACACTCACAGACTTTCTAGGTGGTTTATCGGTTGCCGGGGGAAAGATGCGAACAATAGGAAATTCAGAAACAGGTTCAGGTTTATGGAATGCACCAAATATTGATGCCACAAATAGTAGCGGATTTTCCGCAGTTCCCACGGGATATAGAATTATCTACTCAGGCACTTTTTATTTTGGACAAGACGCGCCCTTTTGGACGTCTACATTATCCGCTGAGGATCCTAATGAGGCGTACATGCGCACAATGCGTTATTGGAATAATACAGTAGTTCGAGGAGACTATAGTAAGCAAGGAGGGTTTGCTGTTCGATGTGTCAGGGATTGATTTATTCGAATTAAATTAATGTAAATCACTTCCCCATATTATGAAACAACTTACTATTCTCTTATTCATTATAACTATCAGCAAGTATCAGCTTGCGCAGCTCCCTTCCTACCTGCCAGCCAACGGCCTAGTAGCTTGGTACCCGTTCAATGGCAATGCGAATGATGAGAGTGGGAATGGGAATGATGGTGTGGTAAATGGGGCGACGCTGACAGAAGACAGGTTTGGGAATGCGAATGCTACATATTCTTTTAATGGTTCAAGCGATTTTATTGAAGTGCCCTATTCTTCAAGTTTACAATTTACCAATTCCTTTAGTATTAACTGCTGGACGCGCATTAATGACCTTAGTACAAATGAACGCTTCTATTGGAAAACACGTGTTATTGTTGGAAAACCAAGAAGTTCCCAAGGCACCGGGTTCAATCTTTTTTCGATAAATGAAAATGTGCCCAACTATGGAGGCGGTATGAGAAATAGCTACCCTGATGGATATTCAGTAGAAGCAGATGACACATTGGGGATAAACGAATGGACTAATTTAATCTTGACCTATGATGGAAGCTTCCTCAAAATTTATAAGAATGGCATCTTAAAGAATCAACAAAATTGCACCCTTTATCTCGATCCGGTTGAATTGCCATTATTTTTTGGAAAAGAATTTTTTGGAGAGGCAGATGCATCAAGATGGTTTAGGGGACAAATCGACGACATCGCCATCTACAACCGAGCTCTAACGCAAGCTGAAATAGCTACAATCTACACGGCAACAGCCACCAACACAGGCGGAGGCAATACAACTACTTCCACTGCACCCCCCGGCATCCCCTACCAAGCCGAAGTGCGTAATGAAAGCGGCGAAGTATTGGCCAATGCCAGCGTGAACATCCGCTTCACGTTGCATGAGCTAGCCGCCAATGGCGCGGTGAGTTACCAAGAAACCCACGCCCTCACAACCAACGAACTCGGGTTGTTTGCCGCCACCATTGGCGCAGGCATGGCGGTGCAAGGCACGTTTGCTTCCATCAACTGGGCGCAGACCACCAAGTTTTTGCAGGTGGAAGTCGACACCGGCAGCGATTGGATAACGATGGGCAACCAGCAGCTGATGAGTGTGCCGTATGCGCTGTATGCGGCGAACTCACAGCCAGGTCCGCAGGGAGATCCCGGCCCACAAGGACCAGCCGGACCTCAAGGACCTGCAGGCACAGGCTTGACCAATGGAACAACTCCTGGCGAAATTTCATACTGGAATGGCTCGAGTTGGACCAATATCCCACCCGGCAACCAGGCTCAAACATTAACCATGTGCAATGGTATTCCAACTTGGACCACAGGCGGAATTTGTCCTGGCACCATCACGCAACTCAACTGCAATTCATACACCCATAACGGCAATCTCATTGCAGGGATTTCAGCAACAGGAGTTTCTACAGCCATCGCATACAATGGTGGAAATGGCGGCATTTACTATGCGCTATCCATAGCTTCAACAGGAGTTACAGGACTAACGGCCAATCTCGCTTCGGGATCGTTTGTCACAGGCGCCGGCACGTTATTGTTTACCATTAGTGGAACTCCATCGGCAAGCGGAACTGCGCATTTTCAAGTCACTATTGCCGGTCAAACTTGCACCTTCAGCAGGTCGGTTAATGCCAACTCTACAACAGCAATAACCAGCCATACCTGTGGGGCACTCAACTTGCATAACAGTGCCTTGAACTATGGATCCATGACCGACCAGCAAGGCAATGTATACAAAACTATTGTAATCGGGAATCAGGAATGGATGGCGGAGAATTTAAAGACAAGTAAATATAATAACGGTGAAAATATACCAAGTGTAACCAGTAACTCAATATGGACTGGATTAACGACAGGAGCAGCCTGTTGGTACAACAATGACAGTATTACCCATAATTGTCCTTACGGTAAACTTTATAATTGGTACGCAGTTGCAGACAATCGCAAATTATGCCCAACTGGTTGGCATATACCTACCGAAGCCGAATGGCTTATTCTAAGCAATAATCTGGGTGGAGCATCTATTTCAGGTGGAAAACTAAAAAGCGGAGGAACGCAATACTGGCTAAATTCTAACGCTGCAGGCACGAACATTAGCGGTTTTTCAGGAATTCCAGGAGGTTACCGTATAAACAACTCAGGAACTTTTTTCAACTTTGCGAATGTAGGATTCTGGTGGAGTTCAACTCAGCCCAACGCCCAAAGCGCACTTTATTACTATTTAAGCGCAAGTTCTAATAGCCTAACTGGCTTCAGTTTTGACGGGGGTAGGACTGCCGGTTACTCTGTGCGATGCATTAGAGACTAATTTATGACAACACACACGATGAAATACTATAGATGTTTATTTATAAATTATTTGTCCATATTCTTGGTCATCATCTGCTCTGGTAATGCCCACGCCCAACTCCCCTCCTACCTCCCCACCAATGGTTTGGTGGCGTGGTATCCGTTTAATGGCAATGCGAATGATGAGAGTGGGAATGGGAATAATGGGGTTGTGAGTGGCGCGACATTAACAACTGATAGAAACGGCATTGCTAATAAAGCGTATTATTTCGACGGTCAAACATCTAGAATTGACATCAATAATTCGTTTTACCCCGCAGGATCTAATCACTCGATCAATATGTGGTTCCTATTAGCAGACTCTACTAATAATACGAATACTTTTTACAACACAAGTCCCCATCGCTTCGAGTCGATGGGATATAACACTTATTTCTTAAACCAACCCTACGGCTTTTCCTATTGCATTGGAGATGGAACAAATTGGAATCCTTGTGGAGCTAATGCGTCATTCTTCCCGACATTCTCCAAGGCAAATTGGAATCTGATTTCATTCGTTAAACAAGGTAATTCATGGTTTTTTTATATTAATGGAGCTCTTGTCCACACATATACTGATAACAACAATGTAAATCAGCTATTACCAATTTCAATTGGTGCTATAACATGTTGTTCCGGAGAGTTTTTTAATGGTAAACTGGATGACGTCGCTATCTACAACCGAGCTCTAACGCAAGCTGAAGTAGCTGCAATCTACACGGCAACAGCTACCAACACTGGCGGCGGTAACACAACTACATCCACCGCCCCCCCTGGCATCCCCTACCAAGCCGAAGTGCGTGACGAAAGCGGCGAAGTGCTTGCCAACGCGAATGTGAACGTGCGTTTCACTCTACACGAGTTCACAGCCAATGGCGCCGTGAGCTACCAAGAAACCCACGCCCTCACCACCAACGAACTTGGCTTGTTTGCCGCCACCATTGGCGCCGGCTCGGCCACACAAGGCACGTTTGCCGGAATCAATTGGGCGCAGACCACGAAGTTTTTGAAGGTAGAAGTCGACACCGGTAGCGGTTGGATAACCATGGGCAACCAGCAACTCATGAGTGTGCCGTACGCGTTGTATGCGGCGAATGGGCCTGCGGGGCCGCAGGGACCTGTCGGACCTCAAGGGCAGCCGGGGGCGGATGGTATGCAGGGGCCCACAGGATTAGCGGGGCCACAGGGAGAGCCAGGAAATCCAGGTGTTAATGGTTTTAATAGTCTTATAAATACAAGCCAAGAACTTCCAGGCACTAACTGCCAAAATGGAGGAATTAAGATTGAAACAGGATTAGATCTCAATAGCAATGGCATTCTAGAAACTACGGAAATCGAAACAAACAACACGAAATACATCTGTAATGAAGTTAATCCGAACAATACTGTGATTAATCCCCCTGGATTCGGTCAATATGTAAATCCTAATTTACCTATTCTTGGCGCATCATCCGGTTGCATGACGTATGGAACCGTCGGTGACGAATACGTAGTAGACGCATCAAAAGATGGTAATTCAGGATATTGGATTTTATATAGGAATGCGGACTCCTACAAAATGGCTCAACTTGATAGCCTAGGACGAATAACAAGGAAATGGCAAGTGGGTCTGCCTTCAGGTTTAATTGCATCGAGTATTCAGTCCTTTTTTCTTGAACCAGAAAACAGCCGCATAATTTTTTACGGAAACGGAATTTTCACCTACACGTTTAATGGTGTCTATGAAGGAGCATACCAATACACTTCAACGGCTCCAGGTTCAAACTATCCTTCAGCTTTCGAAAAAATAGTTAAGAGCGGAACTGATTATTATGGTATAATGGGTAAAGACATTCTGAAATTCAATTCTCAGTTTCAGGTTGTGTCCATAACAAAATTGAACAACGCTGAACCTGGAGGTCAACTTCGAGATTTAACCGTCTCTCAAGATGGTTCAATTTATTGCTTATCACGAACAGAATATACTTACCTCATTAAACTGAATAGTTCCTTGACTCATCAATGGACAAGAAGACTTGGTTTAGTTAGCAGCAGCATAGGCATGAATTTAAACATGAATTCTGAGGGCAATATTGTGACCGCATTTGCGCAGAGTAATAGCACAATTCACTATTCAATTATATCCCCTCAAGGCCAAACTATTATACACCGAAAAATCAACAGTCCCTATTTTTCAGGGGCCACTCTTTCAGACGTTTCTATAGACATTTCGGCAAACAATACAACAACCATAAGTGGTAAAACAACCAACATATCTAACAATTTGCAAGAGGGATTCCTTATTTGTCTGAATGCCAATAGCACTATAAATTCAAGCTTCATAAACAAATCCAATTATAATGGACAAGGGTATTACAATGCGTATAGAAAAAATTATCAATCCGGAAACAAAGTGGTATTGATTGGAGAAACTAACACGACCGGGCTTGGCGCGGCTGATATTCTAGTTTCTAAACTCGACATCAATACTTCTAGTTGTTGCACCTTGAATGCAAATGCAACAATCTCAACTGACACAGGAATTATCGCAGCAACACCAGTCTTCACTACTTCAGGATTTACACGCACAACTCTTACAGGAGGTTTCACTTCACCGTCTGATCTTTTTATTAATTCAATCTGTTTCGAATAATTTAAATTAGCAAATAATGAAAATTAAAACGACAATTTTAATTCTGTTTCTTTTCCTTCAAATTGAAAGATTGTTCGCCCAACTCCCCTCCTACCTCCCTACTAGCGGTCTAGTAGCATGGTATCCTTTTAATGGCAATGCGAATGATGAGAGTGGTAACGGTAACAATGCAACCAACTATGGTGGAGTACTTACAATCGATCGAAATAATAATCCTCAAGCAGCCTATTCTTTCGCGTCAGGCTATGTAAGTGTTAACTCCGGTAGTTTTGGTTCTGCCTCATTCACTTTTTCGGCTTGGGCTAAGCCAAATTCAATAACCGGCAATGGCTTTGGTGACATCGGAGGAACATACTTCAATTATCAGGGTTATTTCGTCGGCATTCAAAATGGCATACCTAAAGCGCGTATACATAGTTCGGTCAATAACTCAATTCAAGAAGTGGCTTCAGCGCAGGCCGTGTTGCCGAACGAATGGTACCACATAACCGTTACCTATGAAACTCCAATTCTGAAGATTTACGTAAACGGAATCAACACAGGCACAGTCAATACAGGTACTTTTCAATTTACGAATCGAAACAGTTTCGCTATTGGTCGATCACCATGGGTTTTGAATGAATCACAATCATCATTTCCAGGTAGTATCGACGACGTCGCCATATATAACCGAGCCTTAACTCCAACAGAAATCAACTCTGTATATACAAATACAACAGGTAACACTGGTGGCGGCACAACCACCACCTCCCCCGCCCCTCCCGGCATTCCCTACCAAGCCGAGGTCCGCAACGAAAGCGGCGAAGTATTGGCTAATGCCAACGTGAACATTCGCTTCACGCTGCATGAGCTAACATCGACTGGCACGGTGAGCTACCAAGAAACCCACGCCCTCTCCACAAACGAACTAGGGTTGTTTGCCGCCACTATAGGCGCAGGTACGGCAGTGCAAGGCACGTTTACTTCTATCAACTGGTCGCAAACCACCAAGTTCTTGCAAGTAGAAGTCGACACAGGCAACGGTTGGATAACAATGGGCAACCAGAAACTCATGAGTGTACCGTATGCATTGTATGCGGCGAATGGGCCGCAGGGGCCAATTGGTCTAACTGGACCGCAAGGGCTACAGGGTGAACAGGGACCTGCAGGAGTTCAAGGTGAGGCTGGTCCTCAAGGGTTAATAGGCATGACAGGTGCCACAGGGCTGCAAGGGCCTAATGGATTCAATAGCTTGATAAAAACAAGCACAGAACATCCAGGACTGAATTGCTCACAAGGTGGAATTAAAATAGAAGTCGGAACTGATACTAACAACAATAACTATCTAGATAGTATCGAGATTAATCAGAGTTCAACCAAATATGTATGCAATGGCTCAGGCATTGCTGCTCAAAATATTGCAGACTGGAAACTACCGGATGGCCTGCTAAACATATCCATGATAAATTGGACGTTAGCCTCTTCTACCAGCGTCAGTTCGTATAATCATACACCTTATACTGTGCCTAATGGAAAAAATCTCTACGTTAGATCATCTACATCGTCACAAGCCTACAATGGCTGTAATCCCGGGATTTATTGTAACGGTATTCAAATAAACAACGCATCCTGCGGAGGAGCAACAAATAGTCAGATATATATCCTGCCGGCTGGTAGCACAATCGCCTATAATGGAGGATGCAGTAATGGTTATGGTTGTTCTGATGCATTTGCTAGTTTTAGTGGTTTTCTGGTGGACGCTAGCGTAACAGCAATTTTTCAAACCTCTTCAATAGTTGTTCCTACAGGTCAAATTTTCGTTTCATACTCAAACACATCTCTTCCTTCATTTTATACAGCTGGGCAATCAGTCCCCGCTAATACAAATGGATACTTAATATCAGTCCAATAACAATTTTACTCAATGCGTAATTTTATATTTTTATTAGCTCTTTTATTTTCGATAAAAGTTCTCTCCCAATCCCCCCCCGGCATCCCCTACCAAGCCATTGCAAGAACAACCACCGGTGAACCCTATGCCAGCGGAGCACTCCAAGCGCGTTTTAGTTTGCACGAGCAAACGGCCACCGGCACTGTTAGCTATGCCGAAACGCACAGCCTGCAAACAGATGCCTTCGGATTGTTCTCCACAACGTTTGGAGCTGGCGCGCCTATCACGGGCACATTTGCGGCCATCAACTGGGGACTTACCACGAAGTACCTTCAAGTAGAAATTGATTTGGGAAATGGCTGGATTGATATGGGTACTCAGCAATTGATGAGTGTTCCGTATGCTATGTATGCCGAATCAACGAACAATAACAATTTGGTTAGTACTTCATATAATAGCGGCATAGGTCGTGGCTTTAGCCAAATATCCCAATCCTCTGTTCAAGGAACCTTGATGGAATCAATCAACTATTGTTTCAATTTATCCGAACAGGGATTTGAAGACTGGAGACTACCTACAATTGAAGAGGTACTTTCATATGCAACATTGAATGGAGTTACTAGCAATATGACTTTTTGGACTCTGAGTCAAGCTAACAGCATCTCTCAATCAGGTTTTTCGATTCCATTTATTCCATTTATTTATTGCAACGGCTTTGCATTACCTTCATATACTAGCGGGACTGGCTATCAGCCCTCGCAATTATGTAAGTGTGTAAGATAATATAATCAAACATGAAAAAAACAAATATAGCATTGATTGCGATTCTCTCGCTCATTCCCATTTTTCACACTAAAATAACCGCCCAACTCCCCTCCTACCTACCCACCAACGGCCTGGTAGCGTGGTATCCGTTCAATGGCAATGCGAATGATGAGAGTGGGAATGGCACCAATGGCATTGTAAATGGAGCAACACTGGTGCCTAACAGATTTGGTCAATCGAACTCAGCATATTCCTTCGATGGCATAAATGACTTCATTCAATATCCACAAGGATCCAATACGCCAATTAATATCGTTGGAGATATAAGTTTTGGTTACTGGATTAAAACAACATCCACTGAAGGCATCATCACATCCTTCGGCGATCAGTTAGCCGGTCAAGGCGGTTACCTGTCCGGCCTAAGAGACGGTTCGGCAGAACCAAGTCCCGGCCGATTGGGTTACTGGGTAGGAGGAACTTGGATAACTTCCAGTGCATTAATCAATGACAACAATTGGACGTTTATAATGGTTACCTACACGGGCGGTCAGTTAAAGCTATATGTTAATGGAAACCTTGATAGTCAGCACTCAGGAATGCCTGCAGCATCATGGAACGGAAACCGCACGCTCGGAAAGCCCAATTATGTTGATGTTCGTTTTTTCAGCGGTCTAATAGATGACTTTGTTATCTATTCTCGAGCACTTAGCGCTACTGAAATCAATAGTTTATATACTGCTAATTCCGGGAATAATACCTCTAACACAGTCAACCCCGCCCCCCCGGGCATCCCCTACCAAGCCGAGGTCCGCAACGACAGCGGAGAAGTATTGGCCAATGCCAATGTGAACATTCGTTTCACGCTGCAT
The DNA here is from genome assembly GCA_044348775.1 of Flavobacteriales bacterium. Taxonomy (GTDB): domain Bacteria; phylum Bacteroidota; class Bacteroidia; order Flavobacteriales_D; family Sanyastnellaceae; genus JAIBBG01. The sequence continues at coordinate 17,299 of JBIKSC010000010.1, forward strand.
GAGCTGGCAGCCAATGGCACGGTGAGTTATCAGGAAACCCACGCCCTTGCCACCAACGAACTAGGGTTGTTTGCCGCCACCATAGGTGCAGGCACTGCCACACAAGGCACCTTTGCCGGTATCAACTGGTCGCAAACCACCAAGTTTTTGCAAGTGGAAGTGGATGCCGGAAACGGCTACATCACCATGGGCAACCAGCAGTTGATGAGTGTGCCGTATGCGCTGTATGCGGCGAATGGGCCGGCTGGGCCACAGGGGCCAGCTGGAGCAGATGGACAGCAGGGGCCGCAGGGACAAAATGGATTAAGTGCTTACGAGGTTTGGTTAGATCAGGGGAATATTGGGACTGTGGATGAATTTATCAGCTCAATTTCACCAAATCATCCGACTGCATATGGCTTTAGAAATCGATTTATGTTCAATGCACCATCGTGCGGTGATGCATCTAATAACATAATAGTACTTGATTCCATTCAATCAAGTAATGGGGGATTCTTCTACGAACTCACAATAAAAATTTCGCAAGTTGGATGGGTCGTTTTTAATACAAATTTTTACATTCAGAATGAACAAGGCTTGAATATCCCGTGTTCATTCAACATGCCTTTAACTCCAGATAATTATCAATTATCGTTTGCGAATTTCGATTCGGCTGTAGGTGGAAATATTTATGCAACAAATAGATTGCTCACACTTTATATAATGGTACCGCAAATGGAAGAAGAAAATCTAAAACTTATGTTTTCCTTCAACTACGACGACATGGGTGATCCTTGCGGCGCATCAGGAGGTATCGACATTCAAACAATTCTACACCATTAAAAATTTCAAACAAACACTTTTGACAAGTTCTAATAAAAGCAAACAAATAAAATGACCCTTTTTAGAAAATATCTATCTATTAAAATTCTATTTATCATATGGTACCCATTATACTCCGGCGCCCAAGCCCCCCCCGGTATCCCCTACCAGGCCATTGCGAGAACAACCACCGGTGAACCCTATGCCAGCGGAGCACTCCAAGCGCGCTTCAGTTTGCACGAGCAAACGGCAACCGGCACTGTGAGCTATGCGGAAACACACAGCCTACAGACAGATGCGTTCGGTTTGTTCTCGACCACGTTTGGTGCGGGTACACCCACTACCGGAACATTCGCTTCAATCAACTGGGGACTTACCACCAAGTACCTACAAGTAGAAATTGATTTGGGTAATGGTTGGATAGACATGGGCACTCAGCAATTAATGAGCGTACCGTATGCGATGTATGCGGGGAGCACCGTTCAAAATTCCGGGCTACCATGCAATGTTTCATGTCCAAGTCAATATTTTATTGCACCAACTAACATGACAGTCAGTGCCGCTTGTCAATATTGTGCAACACTTCAACAGGGTGGAAGAAATGATTGGCGACTTCCTGAATTATGGGAATATGAGTATTTATTAGAGACAACGGAAAATTTTCCTTACGGTTTGTTTCTGACCAAGACATACCAAAGTTCAGGGGGATCATATTATGCAGTATGCGGCGATCGACAAGTCAGAAATACAATCAATAATCCTACACCTACTTTTCCAATAATGTGCATCAGATAATTAATGAGATGAGAAAAATACTATTCATACTAAGCTCTATTGCATTTGCAATTCCCTCCCTCGCCCAAACCCTCACCCCGCGCGTCATCTGCTCGGGCTATGGATCCGGACAAGGTGGTGGCATTAAACTTAATTACACCATTGGGGAAACATTTGTTACCACGCTGCGAAGCGGGAACACGGTGCTTACTCAAGGCTTTCACCAACCGGAAATCGTGCTCTGCCCTACCGCGCCTCTGGTAGCAGTTGCGCCGGTCAACATAACAGTCAATTGCGATGCATACATCCCGCAATACAACCCAGGATTTTACATGGAAAACGGAACGGCGGTTACCTCACAACTCACCACCGCCGAGGCGTTCGATGGCTGCACGCGAACCTTCACAGAGACCTGGGTAGGCATCAACACCTGCGGCGACTCCACCGTCGTGGAACGCATCGTTACCCAAACCGACCTCACTGCGCCAATCTTCAGTTTCGCCTTCTCCGAATTCACGGCTGAATGCAACGATGCAGTCATCCAATGGCCCAATGTTCTGGCCACTGATAATTGCACTAGCCCTGATTTTACCTACAGCGAATCGATCATCTCCGGTGATTGCATCAACAACTACGATATCGAGCGCACTTACTTTGCATCCGATGTATGTGGCAACACCACTACGCAAGTCATCACAGCGCATGTAAGAGATACAACAGCACCTGTTTTCACACGCCTTCCCGATGCTGGAGAGCTTTCGTGCTTGGGACAAATCAACTACTACCTATTTGAAGCTGCAGATAACTGCTCATCGGTTACACTTTCTATCTCAACCGATGAAACTGAAATCCCGGGAGGCTACTCTGTTGTAACGACCTGCCAAGCCCTCGATGAATGCGGCAACAGCACCTTTGCTTCGGTCACCAATACAGCTCCTCTCGGTTTTCCCGGAAGTCCCTGCAATGATGGACTTATCTGCACATCCAACGACATCGTTGACGAAAACTGCGGCTGCAGCGGCTCGCTCATCGACGTCAACAACAATGATATCTGCGATTACGTGGAGCCTTTGTCCATTACTGCCACCAGCCTCACGTTCTGCCCCGGCGAAGACGTGACCCTAACCGTTGCCAATCCGATTGCAGGTATTAACTACGCGTGGTCGAACAATAGCAGCGGAACTACCATCACCGTTAATCCGCAAACTTCAACGGAATTTACGGTTACAACTGTAATAGACAACCAGTTCATAAGCGCTTCCATTCAACTTACGGCCTTGCCACAATTCGACTTCTACCTCGATGCCGATGGTGACGGCCTCGGTTTCGGCCCAATTGTATTTACCACGTGCGATGAATCCCTTCCGGGTTACACGCTCAACAACCTCGATTGTGACGACAGTAACGCAAGCGTCTTTGAAGGAGCTCCGTGCTTCGATGGTGACATATGCACCGTCAACGATGTGTTCACTGCCGATTGCGTGTGCATCGGCATCTATGTCGGCGATGACGACAACGACGGAATTTGCAATGCGCTCGACAGCTGCGCCGGTCGTCCCATTGCAACGCTGACACCGGCAGATCTTACACTTTCCTGTGATGACGAAATCCCTGCCTTCGATCCCGGCTTCTATATGGCCGATGGCAGCGACGTATTCGTTACGCAAACCGCATCGGTAACTTACGACGGATGTTCGACACGGATTATCCAGGTGTGGACAGGTACCAACGATTGCAATGAGTCGACGTCAGTATACCGCAACATCACACAAAATGATTACGACGCCCCGGTATTCCTAACCACTCCTGCGGATGTTACTATTAACTGCAACGCCTTCGACAACTTCTCACCTTCTATTCCTGAAGCCACAGACAATTGCAGCACTCCAGCGGTATCATTTACCACGCTTCGCATCGATGGTGATTGCCCAAATAGTTACACAATACGTTATACGGTTGAGGCAACAGATGCGTGCGGCAATACTAATACAATCAATTTCAATGTTTTTGTAGTTGACCAAATCGCACCCATTTTTTCTGATCGCCCTGCAGACCGAACCGTCTCCTGCGAAGACTTCGTAGATCTACCTGTGGCTCTTCCCAGCGCAACAGACAACTGTAGTAGTAATCTATATATTACTTACACGGAATCCATCCTTCCGGGGTATTGTCCGTCCAATTACACCGTGCAATACACTTATACAGCCTTGGACGAATGCGGCAATCAGGCTGAAGACAGTTATAACGTCGAAGTTATAGACTACACAGCTCCTATAATTGAATTATCTTTCACCGGCGGCCAATTCGAATGCATTGGCGAAATTGCAGACCGTGGATTCACAGCAACCGACAACTGTTCGCAAACGAGCTTGAGCTATAGTTCGATTGAAAGCCTGGTGGGTGACTCTTATATTGTGAACACAACCTATACGGCTGTCGATGACTGCGGAAATTCAACCTCCATAACCGTAACCGACACCACAGCACTTGGCAATGTAGGATCTCCTTGCGACGACGGACTTTATTGCACCACCAACGATGTTGTAACTGAAGATTGTGGATGCGTGGGTTCACTCATCGATAGCGATGGAAACTTCGTATGTGATTTCATCGATAATTTCACTATTACTGCCAACAGCCTCACATTCTGCCCCGGTGATGAAATCATGCTTTCTGTATCGGAGCCCATCAATGGAGTGAGCTATTTCTGGTCTAATAACATGATGGGGTCTTCTATTCAAGTAAGTCCGAATCAATCAACCTTATATTCTGTAACTGCCACTATCGATGGACAGTCGATTCTTGCGTCCGTTAATTTAGTTGCATTACCCATCAATACCTTCTATGCAGACAGTGATGGCGATGGCTATGGAAATGCCTTAGAGACATTAGCATCGTGCGAGGAGTCCCTCCAAGGCTTCGTGCTCAACAATCTCGATTGTGACGATAGCACGTATGGAATGTACCCAACCGCTTCATGCGACGACGGTGACCCATGCACCGTGAACGACTTCGTTCAAAGCGACTGCACCTGCGTAGGAACCTTTGCCGATGCCGACTTCGACGGAACTTGCGATGCCAATGATCTATGCAGCGGCGGACCGGAGCCCGGAAGCGAATGCAATGACCGCGACGAATGCACAGTGGACGATATGATCCAAGCGGATTGCTCGTGTGCGGGTGTTTACCTCGACAGCGATGCCGATGGCACTTGCGATGCATTCGACATCTGTGCTGATGGTCCGGAACCCGGCATGGCCTGCAACGACGGCAGCCCCTGCACCATCAACGACACGGTCGATGAAAACTGTAATTGCAGAGGAACACAAGTGGAAACAGCCGTGAGCGAGACTGCTATTCAGGTGTGCGAACCTTATACTTGGAACGGGCAGACCTACGCGGTTTCGGGTAACTACACGTTCGCAACACAAACGGCGCTTGGATGTGACAGCCTGGCTCGTCTTGCCTTGACAGTGGGCACACCTACCTTCAGCAGCCAGTCTGTTACCAACTGCGGCAGCTATACTTGGAACGGCACCAGCTACCCACAGTCGGGTACCTATACCTATGTGACCACCAACAACACCGGTTGCCCCAACACGGCAACACTCAACCTAACAGTCAACACCCTTAGCACTGCCGCTAGCTCGGTGGCAGCCTCGGCCAACAACGTGAGTGCCGGTACCTCGGTGACTCTCACTGTGCAAGGTGGTTCACTCGGCACGGGTGCTTCTTGGAAGTGGTACCGCAGTGCTTGCGGCGGAACACTCATTGGCATCGGCACAAGTATTACCATTACCGCCAATGCAACCGAAACCTACTTCGTGCGTGCGGAAGGAACCTGCAACACCACCTCGTGTGTGCCTGTGACGGTTACTGTCCTCAGCGCTCAGTGCGGTCCTGAGCTTGTTAGCGCATCGTCTACCCGCATTTGTTCGGGCTCCTCCACTACCCTATCGGTGCTGGGAACGCTCTACCCCGGTGCCATCTGGCGCTGGCGCAGAAACAGCTGCTCGGGAACCATCGTGGGAACGGGCGCTAACCTCTTGGTATCGCCTACTGCCAACACCACCTACTATGTGCGCGCCGAAGGTGGGACGTGCGGCATCACCCTGTGCATGTCAATCACCATCATTGTCGACAAGATGCCTGCTACGCCGAGTGTTATCAGCGGACAAACAAGCGGCCTGTGCAACGCGCAAAACGTGACCTACTCGGTAACACCGGTAAGCACCGTGCAACAGTACAACTGGACGGTACCACCGGGCATCACCATTGTAAGCGGACAAGGCACTGCATCGGTAACGGTGAACGTAAGCAACTTCATCAACACCAACCCAACCAACGGCAACCCTGCCATTTGCGTGACGGCCCAAAACAGCTGTGGCATCAGCCCGATTCGTTGCCTGAGCTTGACAACCTACCCTGCTACTCCGGCATCCATCAGCGGAACTGCAGTGCCTTGCATCAACAGCGTCAACACCTACAGTTGTCCTGTAGTATTCGGAGCTAGCTCCTACACTTGGCAGGTGCCCACGGGCTGGGTCATCCAAAGCGGACAAGGCACTTCGAGTATCAGCGTGCTGTGCAACGGAACCTCTGGCAATGTGCGCGTTCGCTCAATCAACGCCTGCGGCAACTCCACGTTCCGAACGCTGGCCTGTAGCCCTGCCGTTTGCG